>NZ_JBHVDM010000081.1:0-32244 GCF_042802775.1 Nocardia sp. NPDC057455
GTGGTCGCCACGCCCGCACGCAGCGCCGCCGCTTCGGCCGCACTGCCGGGCACCGCCGAGGCCTGTGGCGTGAACGCGTCCACCCCCCGCTCGAGGGTGGCGGCCGCCCGGTTCCAGGTTCCCGGCCCGGACCGCGCCTGCTGACGGGGCTCTGCTCCACGCTCCGCGATGAACAGGATCGCGAGGATCGATACGACCAGGATCGTGCCTTGCAGGAACAGCGTCACGCCGTCGATCGCGACCGCACCGGCGACGGCGGTGGATTCGGTGCCCGCCAGCGCCACCACGGCGATCAGCGCGGCGGTCAAGCCTGCCACGCTCAGCACCAGGTGAGCGGTATAGCGGTAGCGCCGGGCGACGAACGCTTCGGCCAGTACGCCGAGCACGGCGGCGCCGAACACGATGAGCATGGGGGACAGGGCGCCGTATTCGATGCTCGGCGCGGGGACACTCGCGGCGAGCGTCGTAGCGGAGGCTCGGTCGTTCACTTGGGGGCACCTCCGGGATGGTGGGCCGAGCCCGCCTCGGGCAATGGGGGTGTCGAGGGCGCGGGATCGTTACGGCCGATGGTGGTGAGGGTCTGGCTCACCGCGGGATTGATGAAGTCGGTGAGGACTTTCGGGTAGATGCCGAGGAACAGCAGCGCGGCGATCAGCGGGACCACCACGACGACTTCGCGCGGCGCCAGGTCGTAGATCCGCTCGTTGCCCTTCTTCACCGGTCCGGTCATCATCCGCTGGTAGAGCCACAGCACGTAGAGGGCCGCGAGTACCAGCGCACTGGCGGCGATCACCGCGGCGAACCGGTAGCGGGTGAATGTCCCGATCAGGACCAGGAATTCGCTGACGAACGGAGCGAGCCCGGGGAGCGACAGCGTCGCCAGACCGGCGATGAAGAAGGTGCCCGCCAGCACCGGGGCCACCTTCTGCACGCCGCCGTATTCGGAGATGAGCCGGGTTCCCCGCCGCGAAACCAGGAATCCGGCCACCAGGAACAGCGCGGCGGTGGAGATGCCGTGGTTGACCATGTACAGCGTCGCGCCGGTTTGGCCTTGGCTGGTCATGGCGAAGACACCCAGGATGATGAAGCCGAAGTGGGAGATCGAGGTGTAGGCGATCAGGCGCATCACATCGGTCTGCCCGATGGCGAGCAGGGCGCCGTACACGATGCCGATCACCGCGAGCGTGATCACCAGCGGCGCATAGGTGTCCGACGCGTCGGGGAACAGGAGCAGGCAGTAGCGCAGCATGCCGAAGGTGCCCACCTTGTCGACCACCGCCATCATCAGCACCGCGCTGGACGGCGTCGCCGCGACGGCGGCGTCGGGCAGCCAGGTGTGCAGCGGCCACAGCGGCGCCTTGACCGCGAAGGCGAACATGAAGCCGAGGAACAGGGCATTGAGCACCGCGGGTCCGGCTCCGAGCTGCCCGGCGTTGGCGGCGGCGACCACCGTGCGGAAGTCGAACGTGCCCGACGATCCCTCCCCGAGCCCTTCCCTGGCGGTGAGCACATACAAGCCGATGACCGCGGCCAGCATGATCAGCCCGCCGAACAGGTTGTACAGCAAAAATTTCACCGCCGCGCGGGAGCGCTGCCTACGCACCAGCGCGTCCCCGGTGCGCGGCCCGAACCCACCGATGAGGAAGTACATCGGGATGAGCATCGCCTCGAAGAACACGTAGAACAGCAGGATGTCGAGGGCGACGAAGGAGATCAACACCATCGCCTCGACGAGCAGGGTGAGCGCGACGTAGGTGTGGGCAACCCGTCTGCCGCTGCCGACTTCGCGTTCGTCGTGCCACCCCGCCAGGATCAGCAACGGCACCAGCGCCGCGGTGAGCAGCACCAGGACCAGCGCGATGCCGTCCAGGCCGAGGGTGTAGCCGGCACCGAACGCCGGGATCCACCGATGGGATTCGACGAACTGGAATTGTGCGCCCGCGGTGTCGAACCGGACGGCGAGCCAGATGCCGAGGCCGAGCACCAGCATCGAGAAGCCCAGCGCCACCGCACGAGCGAGGGTGCGCTGCGCGGCGGGCAAGGTGAGCACGATCGCCGCACCGACGACCGGGGCCAGCCACAGCGTCGTCAACCAGGGGAACTCGTTCACCACAACCTCACCGCCAGTAGGGCGGCGGCCACCAAGGCCGCGCCGGTGAACATGGACAGGGCATAGGAGCGCACGTACCCGGACTGCACTCGCCGGGCCCGCGCCGACAACCCGCCGATCAGCGCAGCCGTCCCGTTGACGACGCCGTCGATACCGCGGTTGTCGAGGAAGACCAGCGCCCGGGTCAGGTGCTGTCCGGGCCGCATGAACCCGGCTTCGTTGACCGCGTCGCCGTACAAGTCGCGGCGCGCCGCGACGGTGAGCGCGGAGACGGAGGAGGGCGCCGTCTCTGGGATCTCGCGCTTGGCGTACTGCGAGTAGGCGACCGCGACACCGACGGCCACCACGCCGAGCGCGAGTGTCGTGACCAGCGCCGCCGGAACGGTTTCGGCGCCGTGGTGGGCGCCGACGACCGGTTCGAGCCAGTTCTGCAGCGAGGAACCGAAGACGAACACCGCACCGGCCCCGACCGAGCCGAGGGCGAGCAGGATCATCGGACCGGTCATCACGGCGGGGGATTCGTGCGGGTGGGTATCCGGTTTCCAGCGGCGCTCGCCGAAGAACGTCATCAGCATGACCCGCGTCATGTAGAACGCGGTCAGTCCCGCGCCGAGCAACGCCACCAGCCCCAGCGCGATTCCGCCCGGGCCGCCTTGGTTGAACGCCGCCTCGATGATGTGGTCCTTGGAGAAGAACCCGGCGAACGGCGGCACCCCGATGATGGCGAGGTAGCCGAGTCCGAAGGTGACATAGGTGATCGGCAGCAGGGTGCGCAGTCCGCCGTAGCGGCGCATGTCGGTTTCGTCGTCCATCGCGTGCATCACCGAACCGGCGCCGAGGAACAGCCCGGCTTTGAAGAATCCGTGGGTGAGCAGATGCATGATGGCGAAGGCGTATCCCGCGGGCCCGAGCCCGGCCGCCAGCACCATGTAGCCGATCTGGCTCATCGTGGAGGCGGCGAGTGCCTTCTTGATGTCGTCCTTGGCGCAGCCGATGATGGCGCCGAACAACAGGGTGACCGCGCCGACCAGCACCACGCCGAGACGCGCGTTCGGTGCCAGATCGAAGATCGCGTTGGAGCGCGTGATCAGGTACACGCCCGCCGTGACCATGGTGGCCGCGTGGATGAGCGCCGACACCGGGGTGGGGCCCTCCATTGCGTCGCCGAGCCAGGATTGCAGCGGTACCTGGGCGGATTTGCCGCATGCGGCCAGCAGCAGCAACAGTCCGATCGCGGTGAGCGTGCCTTCGCCGGCGGCGGACGCGGTACCGAACACGACGCCGAAGTCGACCGACCCGAACGTCGTGAACATCACCATCATCGCGATCGCCAAGCCCATGTCGCCGACCCGGTTGACCACGAACGCCTTCTTGGCGGCCGTTGCCGCCGAGGGCCTTTCGTGCCAGAAGCCGATGAGCAGGTAGGACGCCAGGCCGACGCCCTCCCAGCCGAGATAGAGCACGAGGTAGTTGTTCGCCAGCACCAGCAGCAGCATGGCCGCGAGGAAGAGGTTCAGGTAGGCGAAGAACCGCCGCCGCGCCGGATCGTGGCTCATGTAGCCGATCGAGTAGACGTGGATCAGCGAGCCGACGCCGGTGATCAGCAGCGCGAAGCACATCGACAGCTGGTCCAGCTGGAGCGCGAAGTCCACCTGGAAGCCGGTCACCGGCACCCAGCTGAACAGGTCCTCGCGCACCGCGCGGTCGGCGGTCTCGCGCCCGAGCATGTCGGCGAACGCGAACACGGCGACCCCGAACGAGGCCAGCGCCGTGACGGTGCCGAGCAGATGACCCCACTTGTCGGCGTAGCGTCCCGTCAGCAGCAGGACGATCGCGCCCGCCAGGGGCAGGGCGGGCAGCAGCCACAGCGTTGCGGTGTCCACGTCAGAACTTCAGCAGGTTGGCGTCGTCGACCGAGGTCGAGCGGCGGGTGCGGAAGATGGTCATGATGATGGCCAGGCCGACGACGACCTCGGCCGCGGCGACCACCATCGTGAAGAACGCGAACACCTGACCGTCCAGGTCGGCGTGCATCCGGGCGAAGGTGACGAATGCCAGGTTCACCGCGTTGAGCATCAGCTCGATGCACATGAACACGACGATGGCGTTGCGCCGCAGCAGCACTCCGGCCGCGCCGATCGTGAACAGCAGGGCGGACAGGAACAGGTAGTTCTCGGGATTCACCGGTTGCCTTCCTCGTCGCTGGAGTTGTCGGTCCCGTCCGATGCGGGCGTGGTGCCGACCGAGATGACGGCCGCTTCGGTGAGCGCCCTGGTGCGGCGGTGCCGCAGGATGGTGCTGACCGACAGTTCCTCGAACGACCCGTCGGGCAGCCGCGCGGGGACGTCCACCGCGTTGTGCCTGGCGTAGACGCCGGGGGTGGGCAGCGGGGTCGCTCGGTGCCCTTTCTCGCGGAACCGGCGGCGCGACAGCTCACGCTGATCGGTGCGGGGCCCGAACTGCTCGCGGTGGGCCAGCACCATGGCGCCGATGGTGGCGGTGATCAGCAGGGCGCCGGTGAGTTCGAAGGCCCACACATAGCGCAGGAAGATCAGTTCGGCCAGTTCGGCGATCACGTTTCGACCCGGGAAACCGTTGGCGGGAAAGGTGATTGCGGATTCGCGCACGCCGTGGGCGATGCCGCCGCTGAGCAGTAGCCCGAAGCCGACGCCGACCGCGGCGGCGGCGAGCCGTTGGCCGCGGATGGTTTCCCGCAGCGATTCGGCGGAGTCGACGCCGACGAGCATCAGCACGAACAGGAACAGCATCATGACCGCGCCGGTGTAGACCACGATCTGCACGACGCCGAGGAACAGCGCGTCCTGCGCGATGTAGAACGCGGCCAGCGCGATCATCGTGGTGGCCAGGCACAGCGCGGAGTGCACCGCCTTGGGGGCGAACACCATGCCCAGTGCGCCGAGCACGGCCAGCGGGGCGAGGATCCAGAACTGGACGGTCTCGCCGGTGGAGGCGTGGGTCAACGGCTCCGCGGCCAGGATCATTTCGGTCACCGTGTCGCTCCTTCCGCGGCCGCGGCGGCGGGTTGCCGCGGCGCCTCGGCCGGGTGGGGGACCGCCGTGGCGCCGTGGGTGGCCTGCGCGTCGCCGGGCACCCGGCCGAGGTAGTAGTCCGCCTCGTCGGCGCCGGGGTGCATGGCGTGCGGCGGTGCGGTCATCCCGGGCTGCAACGGGGCCAGCAACCGGTCCTTCTCGTAGATCAGGTCGGCTCGGTTGTCGTCGGTCATCTCGTAGTCGTTGGTCATCGTTAGCGCCCGGGTGGGGCAGGCCTCGATGCACAATCCGCAGCCGATGCAGCGCAGGTAGTTGATCTGGTAGACCCGGCCGTACCGTTCACCTGGCGAGAACCGCTCGGTCTCGGTGTTGTCGTCGCCTTCGACGTAGATCGCGTCGGCGGGGCAGGCCCACGCGCACAGCTCGCAACCGATGCACTTCTCCAAGCCGTCGGGATGCCGGTTGAGCTGATGCCTGCCGTGGTAGCGCGGCGCGGTCGGCGTCTTCTGCTCCGGATAGAACTCGGTGTTCGGCTTCTTGAACATGGTCGCGGCGGTGACCGCGAACCCGGCCAGCGGCTCGAGCAGACCGGCCTTGGTGCGGGTGGCGTCGCGCGCGTGCGCGTCGGCGGGCAGCGGCGGCACCGGGAACCCGAGGAAGACGGTCGAATCGGTGGAATCCCCGGTCGAGGGTTCCTCCACCGGCGGCGGTGTTCCGCCGGCCCGGCCCGCTCGCAGGAACTGCAGCACGAGCAAGCCGGTGACCACCAAGCCGCCGATCACCAGGATCGGAGTCTGCACCGGGTACCCCTCGGCCTGCAGCACCCGTGCGGTGGCCACCACCATGACCCAGGCCAGCGAGGTCGGGATCAGCAATTTCCAGCCGAGATTCATGAACTGGTCGTAGCGCAGCCGGGGCAGGGTGCCGCGCAGCCAGATGAACACGAACAGGAACGTCCAGACCTTGGCGGTGAACCACAGCACCGGCCACCAGCCGGAGTTCGCGCCGTCCCACATGTTCAGCGGCCACGGCGCATGCCAGCCGCCCAGGAACAGGGTGGTGGCCAGTGCGGAAACCGTTCCCATGTTGACGTATTCGGCCAGCATGAACATGGCGAACTTGAGCGAGGAGTACTCGGTATGGAAGCCGCCGACCAGCTCGCCCTCGGCCTCGGGCAGGTCGAACGGCGCCCGGTTGGTCTCGCCGACCATCGAGACGCAGTAGATCAGGAACGACGGCAGCAGCAGGAACACATACCAGGTGCCTTCCTGCGCGGACACGATGCCGGAGGTGGCCATGGTGCCGCCGAGCAGGAATACGGTCGCGAAGCACAGCGCCATCGCTATCTCGTAGGAGATGACCTGCGCGGTCGAGCGCAACCCGCCCAGCAGCGGATACGTGGAGCCCGACGACCAGCCGGCCAGCACGATGCCGTAGACGCCGATGGAGGTGATCGCGAGGATGTACAGCACCGCCACCGGCAGGTCGGTCAGCTGCAACGGGGTGGTGACACCGAAAACGGACACCTCGGGACCGAGAGGGATCACCGCGAACGCCATGAACGCGGGCACCACCGAGATGACCGGCGCCAGGATGTAGATCGGCTTGTCCACGATCGCCGGGACGATGTCCTCCTTGAGGGCCATCTTCACGCCGTCGGCGATGCTCTGCAGCGACCCGAACGGCCCGGTCCGGTTCGGACCGATCCGCATCTGCATGCGTGCCACGATCTTGCGCTCAGCGAGCACCGCGATCAGCGGGATCAGCATCAAATAGACGAAGATGGCCACCGCCTTCGCGATCACCAGCCACAGCGGATCGTGGCCGAAGCCCGCTGGGGTGTACGGATCGGAGGCAGCGGCGTGCGTGACCGTCGACGCCGTGACGAGCGTGGCGAGCTCACTCATGACGGTGCTCCTTCATCCTCTCGTCGGCGTGCCGCAGATGCACGATCGCGCCGGGCTGGACGGCGAGTTGCTCGGCGATGGAGCAGCCGGGCGAGTGCTGCGGCAGCCACACCACGCGGTCGGGCAGATCACTGATCATCAGAGGGAGCGTGACCGCGCCGCGGCTGGTGGCGACGGTGACCGGATCGTCTGGCTGTACGCCGAGTTCGGCGGCGGTGGTGGCCGACAGGCGCACCATCGGAGGCCGGGCGATGCCCGCCAGGTTCGGTTCGCCGTCCTGCATGCGTCCCGCGTCCAGCAGCATGCGCCAACTGGCGAGCACCGCGGTGCCGGGTTCGGGTCGCGGCAGCGGATGCGGCCGATGCGTGGGCGCGGTGACGGGCGCGCCGTCCCACGCGCCGAGTTCGGCGAGCTCGGCGCGGGCGGACTCGACGTCGGGCAGGCCGAGGCGCACCGACATCTCCTCGGCGATGGCGTGCAGCACTCGTTGATCCGAGAGCGGCGCGGACCGGCGGCGCACCATGTCGTCGCCGAGCGCGGCGGCGAACGGGCGTGGTCTGCCCTCCCAGGTGCGGAAGGTGCCGGATTTCTCCATGGCCGCGGCCACCGGGAACACCACGTCGGCGCGTTCGGTGACCTGACTGCGGCGCAATTCCAGGCTCACCACGAACCTGGCCGCGTCGATCGCGGCCAGTGCGGCGGCCGGGTCGGGCAGGTCGGCGATGTCGACCCCGCCGATGACCAGTGCGCCGAGGCCGGACGCGGCCTCCAGGATGGCCGTCGTGTCGCGGCCGGCGCCGACGGGCAGTTCCGGCACATTCCAGACGGCTCGAACCTGTTGGCGGGCGCGGGGATCGGCGACCGGCCTGCCGCCGGGGAGCAGGCCGGGCAGGGCGCCCGCTTCGACCGCGCCGCGCTCGCCGGCCCGGCGCGGCACCCAGGCGAGGGCGGCGCCGGTTTCATCGGCGAGGCGCACCGCGGCCGACAACGCGCCCGTGACACCCGCCATCCGCTCACCGGCCATGATGACGGCGCCGGGTTCGCGCAGCAGCCGGGCCAGATCGGCCAGCTGGGCGGGATCCGCACCGGGCGTGGTGATCTCGCCGGTACGGATGGCGTCGAGCAGGTGCGGTTCGGCGCCCGGCACGGCGCGCATCAGCCGCCCGGACATACGCTCGAGCCCGCGCGAGGAGTACGGCGCGAGGGAGTAGATCGGCAGGCGGCGCTTACGCGCGGCTTTACGCAGCCGCAGGTAGACGATCGGCGACTCTTCTTCGGGCTCGAATCCGACGAGCAGGACGACCGGTGCGGCCTCCATGCTGTCGTAGGTCACCGTGCTGTCCTGGCCCGCGACTCGGGCGGCGAGGAAGTCGGCCTCCTCCGCCGAATGCGCGCGAGCGCGAAAGTCGATGTCGTTGGTGCCCAGAGCGACTCGCGCGAACTTGGCGTAGGCGTAGGCGTCCTCTTCGGTGACCCGGCCGCCGACGAGCACGCCCGCGTTGCCGAAGGACGCGGCCAGTCCCTCCGCGGCCGCGGCCAGCGCCTGCGACCAAGAAGCCGGGGCGAGGTTGCCGTCCCAGCCGCGCACCAGCGGGGTGGTGAGCCGGTCGGGTTCGGTGGCGTAGGCGAACGCCCAGCGGCCTTTGTCGCAGTTCCACTCCTCGTTGACCTGCGGGTCGTCACCGGCCAGCCGGCGTAGCACCTTGCCGCGCCGGTGGTCGGTGCGTTGTGCGCAACCGGAGGCGCAGTGTTCGCAGACGTTCGGGCTGGACACCAAGTCGAACGGACGCGCGCGGAATCGGTAGGCGGTGCCGGTGAGCGCGCCGACCGGGCAGATCTGCACGGTGTTGCCGGAGAAGTAGGAGTCCAGTGGTTCGGCCTGCGCCGTGCCGACCTGTTGCAGCGCACCGCGGTCCATCAGCTCGATGAACGGATCGCCCGCGATCTGCTGGGAGAAACGGGTGCAGCGGGCGCACAGCACACAGCGTTCCCGGTCCAGCAGCACGGCTGTCGAGAGCGGAATGGGTTTGGGGTAGGTGCGTTTGTGTCCGTCGAACCGGGATTCGGCGCGGCCGGTGGACATCGCCTGGTTCTGCAGCGGGCACTCGCCGCCCTTGTCGCACACCGGGCAATCGAGTGGATGGTTGATCAGCAGCAGTTCCATCACGCCCTCCTGCGCCTTGTCGGCCGCGGGGGAGGTGAGCTGGGTGCGGACCACCATGCCGTCGGTGACGGCCATGGTGCAGGAGGCGACCGGTTTGCGCTGGCCCTCGACCTCGACCAGGCATTGACGGCAGGCGCCGACCGGGTCCAGCAGCGGATGGTCGCAGAAGCGGGGGATCTGGATGCCGATCAGTTCGGCGGCCCGGATCAGCAGCGTGCCGGGCGGCACGCTGACGGTGGTGTCATCGATGGTCACGGATACCAGATCGGCGGGCGTGGGGCCGCTGGGGCGGTCACTCACGGTGGCGGGACCACTCGTCGCCCGACCGCCACCCCTGATCGAATCGCTACGCGATACCGGTTTCATCGGACCTCTTCTCCTGACTCGGCCCATGCGGTGGAACGCGCCGGGTCGAATGGGCATCCGCCGAGCCGCAGGTGTTCGGCGTACTCCTCGCGGAAGTACTTCAGCGAGGAGATGATCGGGCTGGCCGCGCCGTCGCCGAGCGCGCAGAACGACTTGCCGTTGATGGTGTCGCTGATGTCGAGCAGCTTGTCCAGGTCGGAGGTGACACCGGTGCCCGCTTCGATCCGTTGCAGCAGCTGCACCAGCCAGTAGGTGCCCTCCCGGCACGGTGTGCACTTGCCGCAGGATTCGTGGGCGTAGAACTCCGTCCAGCGCAGCACGGCGCGCACCACGCAGGTGGTGTCATCGAAAATCTGCAAGGCTTTGGTGCCGAGCATGGATCCAGCGCCCGCGACGCCTTCGTAGTCCAGCGGCACGTCGAGGTGTTCCTCGGTGAACAGCGGCGTGGACGAGCCGCCCGGGGTCCAGAACTTCACCCGGTGCCCGGCACGCACGCCGCCCGCGTAGCCGAGCAGTTCACGCAGCGTGACGCCCAGCGGCGCTTCGTACTGGCCCGGCCGGGCCACGTGCCCCGACAGCGAGTAGAGGGTGAAGCCGGGGGAGCGTTCGCTGCCCATCGAGCGGAACCACGCGATGCCGTTGCGGATGATGGGCGGCACGCTGGCGATGGATTCCACGTTGTTCACCACGGTCGGGCAGGCGTAGAGACCGGCGACGGCGGGGAACGGCGGGCGCAGGCGAGGCTGGCCGCGGCGGCCCTCGAGCGAGTCGAGCAGCGCGGTCTCCTCGCCGCAGATGTAGGCGCCCGCGCCCGCGTGCACGATCAGCTCGAGGTCGTAGCCGGAGCCGAGGATGTCGTGACCGAGAAAGCCCGCCTCGTAGGCCTGGGCCACCGCGGCCTGCAGCCGTCGCAGGACCGGAACCACCTCGCCGCGCACGTAGATGAACGCGTGCGCGGCGCGGATGGCGTAGGCGGCGATGACGACGCCTTCGATCAGCGCGTGCGGGGAGGCGAGCATGAGCGGAATGTCTTTGCAGGTGCCGGGTTCCGATTCGTCGGCGTTCACCACCAGGTAATGCGGTTTGGTGACGCCGTCGGGCCCGGGACCCTGCGGGATGAAACTCCATTTCATGCCGGTTGGGAAGCCCGCGCCGCCGCGGCCACGCAGGCCCGCGTCCTTGACGGTCTGGATGATCTGATCCGGTTCCATCCGCAGTGCGGTGCGCAGCGCCTGGTAGCCGTCGTGACGCAGATAAGTGTCCATCGTCCAGGACTGCGGATCGTCCCAGTGGGTGCTCAGCACCGGAGTGAGAGTCATCGCGGGCCCTCCGGATCCTCGTGCGGCGCGGGGGCTTGCATGCCTTGTTCGTGGGCGATCCGCAGACCGGCGAGCGTGGCCGAGCCCGCGGCGCCGTCGAGCACGCCGGGGCGCTCGTCCGGGAAGCCCGCCAGGATGCGCGCGGTCTGCTTGAACGTGCACAGCGGCGCGCCCCTGGTCGGGGTGACCTGCTGTCCCGCCCGCAGGGCGTCCACCAGGGCCCGTGCGGATTCGGGGGTCTGGTTGTCGAAGAACTCCCAGTTGACCATGACCACCGGCGCGAAATCGCAGGCCGCGTTGCACTCGACGTGTTCGAGCGTGATCGATCCGTCCGCCGTGGTCTCGCCGTGCCCGATGCCGAGATGGTGCTCGAGCGCGGCGAGGATGGCATCGCCGCCCATGACCGCGCAGAGCGTGTTGGTGCAGACTCCAACGTGGTAGTCGCCGGTGGGTGTGCGCCGGAACATCGAATAGAAGGTGGCCACCGCGGTGACTTCGGCGCCGGTGAGGCCCAATTGCTCGGCGCAGAACTCGATTCCGGTGCCGGTCACGTGACCCTCCTCCGACTGCACCAGATGCAACAGCGGCAGCAGCGCCGAGCGTGGATGCGGATAGCGGGCGATGATCTCCTTGGCGTCGGTTTCGAGTCGCTCGCGCACGAAGGGCTGATAGGGCTCGGGCCGGGTGCCGAGCTTCAGCAGGACTTGCGTCCCGCCCGGCACGCGGCCACCGCCGTCGGCAGATTCGTTGTGCGATGTCGGATTCATCGGTCCACTCCGCCCATGACCGGGTCGATACTGGCGACCGAGGCGATGACGTCGGCGACCATGCCGCCCTCGCACATCGCGGCGACCGCTTGCAGGTTGGTGAAGGAGGGGTCGCGGTAGTGCACCCGGTAGGGCCGGGTGCCGCCGTCGCTGACCATGTGCACGCCCAGCTCGCCGCGCGGCGACTCCACAGCCGTGTACACCTGGCCGGCGGGAACCCGGATGCCTTCGGTGACGAGCTTGAAGTGGTGGATCAGCCCCTCCATGGAGGTGCCCATGATCTTGCCTATGTGCCGGGGTGAGTTGCCCAGTCCGTCCGGCCCGACCTGCAGGTCGGCAGGCCAGGCGATCTTCTTGTCGTCGATCATGACCGGGCCGGGCCGCAGCCGGTCCAGGCACTGCTCGACGATCTTCAGCGACTCCTTCATCTCCTCCACCCGGATGACGTAGCGGCCGTAGCAGTCGCACCCGCTGGTGGTGGGGATGTCGAATTCGTAGTTCTCGTAGCCGCAGTAGGGCTGGGCCTTGCGAATGTCGTGCGGCAGACCGGTAGCGCGCAGCACCGGGCCGGTGATGCCGAGGGCCATGCACCCCTGCAGGTCGAGATAGCCGATGTTCTGGGTGCGTGCCTTCCAGATCGGGTTGGCGGTGAGCAGGTGTTCCATATCGCGCAGCCGTCCGGGCAGCAGTGCGAGCAGTTCGCGGACTTTGGTGACCCCGTTGTCGGGCAGGTCCTGGGCCAGGCCGCCGGGGCGGATGTACGCGTGGTTCATACGCAATCCGGTGATCGTCTCGAACACGTCGAGGATCAGCTCGCGTTCGCGGAAGCCGAACAGCATCGGAGTCAGCGCGCCGAGCTCCATGCCGCCGGTGGCCAGGGCGACCAGGTGCGAGGAGATGCGGTTGAGCTCCATCAGCAGCACGCGGATGATCGTGGCGCGCTCCGGGATCTGCTCGGTGATGTCGAGCAATCTCTCCACGCCCAGGCAGTAGGCCGTCTCGTTGAAGAACGGCGAAAGGTAGTCCATGCGGGTGACGAAGGTGACGCCCTGGGTCCAGTTGCGGAATTCGAGGTTCTTCTCGATCCCGGTGTGCAGGTAGCCGATTCCGCAGCGGGCCTCGGTGACCGTCTCGCCTTCGATCTCCAGGATCAGCCGCAACACACCGTGCGTGGACGGGTGCTGCGGGCCCATGTTGACGACGATGCGTTCCTCGCCCGCGCCGGCCAGCGTCTCGCCTACCTGGTCCCAGTCCTGTCCCGCCACGGTGACCGTGACGGGCTCGGGCGCGACGCCCTCGGCGACGCCGGGCTCGGTGTCGGTGTCGTTCATCAGCTGTATGCCCTCCGCTCGTCGGGCGGCGGGATGCGCGCGCCCTTGTATTCGACCGGGATCCCGCCGAGCGGGTAGTCCTTGCGCTGGGGATGGCCGCGCCAGTCGTCCGGCATGGTGATCCGGGTCAGCGAGGGGTGCCCGTCGAACCGGATGCCGAAGAAGTCGTAGGTCTCGCGCTCGTGCCAGTCGGTGGTCGGATACACCTCGTAGAGCGAAGGAATATGCGGGTCGGCGTCCGGTGCGGAGACCTCCACCCGCAGACGGCGGTTGTGCGTTATCGACATGAGGTGATAGACGGCGTGGAGTTCACGGCCGGAATCCTCCGGGTAGTGCACCCCGTTGACGCCGAGGCAGAGTTCGAAACGCAGTGCGAGATCGTCGCGCAGCGCGCGCGCCACCGGCAGCAGATGCTCCCGGTGCACATGCAGGGTGAGCTCGCCGCGGAAGACGATCACCTTCTCCAGCGCCGTGTCCGCGCGGGTGCCGGTGGTGGCGAGCGCGGTGCGCAGCGCGTCGACCACGTGGTCGAAGTATCCGCCGTACGGGGCGGGCGTGCTGCCGGGCAGGGTGACCGGGCGGACCAGGCGGCCGTAGCCGGAGGTGTCGCCGGTGCCGGTGACGCCGAACATGCCGCGGCGCACGCCGATCACCTCGGCGCCGGCCTGTGCGGAATCCTCCTCGGGCAAGGTGCCTTCGGGGCCCGCCGTGGCCGCGGCGTCGATCGCGTCGTGCGCGGGCGGGGTGCCGTTGTCGTCGGGGGTGTCGAAGGTCATCGCAGCAGACCCTCCATCCGGATGGTCGGCGTCGAGGCGAGCGCGGCCTGTTCGGCGGCGCGGATGGCCTCTTCGCGGTTGACGCCGAGCGGCATCTGCTGAATCTTGGCGTGCAGTGCCAGGATCGCGTTCAGCAGCATCTCCGGCCGGGGCGGGCAGCCGGGCAGGTAGATGTCGACCGGCACGACGTGATCGACGCCCTGCACGATGGCGTAGTTGTTGAACATGCCGCCCGAAGACGCGCACACGCCCATCGCGAGCACCCATTTCGGTTCGGTCATCTGGTCGTAGACCTGCCGCAGGACGGGGGCCATCTTCTGGCTCACCCGGCCCGCGACGATCATCAGATCCGCCTGCCGCGGCGAGGCGCGGAATGCTTCCATGCCGAAGCGGGCGATATCGAAACGGCCCCCGCCGGTGGCCATCATTTCGATGGCGCAGCAGGCCAGCCCGAAGGTGGCCGGCCATAGGGAGCCCTTGCGCAGGAATCCGGCGAAATCCTCGACCGTGCTCAGCAGGAAGCCGCTGGGCAGTTTTTCCTCGAGACCCATGTTCTACTGACTCGCTTCCACTCGTCGGCTACGAATTCGGCTGCGCGGCATTCAGTCCCAGTTGAGACCGCCGCGCTTCCACTCGTAGGCGTAGGCCACCGAGACGTTGACGATGAACAACGCCATCGCGGCGAGACCGAAGAGACCGAGCGCATCGAAGTGGACTGCCCACGGGTAGAGGAACACGATCTCGATGTCGAAGATGATGAACAGCATCGCGGTGAGGTAGTACTTCACCGGAAAGCGTTGTCCCGTCACGCTTCCCGGCCCACCGGCCACGGCGTGCGGGGTGGGTTCGATACCGCATTCGTAGGGTTCCAGCTTCGCCCGATTGCGCCGTTTCGGGCCGATCAGGGCCGATAGGACGATGGAGAACAGCGCGAACGCCGCCGCGATCGCCCCGAGTACGAGTGTCGGCATCTCGATATTCACGACTGCACTTCCCCTCTTGCGAGCTGCAGCTGACAACAGCGTCCGAGGCGGGCTGACGTCGTTGTCCGCCTCGGCCGGACTCGCCCCTCGGCTCCACCCGGAACCGGTCATTCGTCGATCCGGTTCCATGTGAGGTAGGGCACAGCCTACAACTGAACGCGCGCTCCGCAGCGGGTTTGATGCCGCCGTTTGATCGAATTCAGTACAAGCATTTATGACCGAAACGGTGGTAATCCGTGCGGGCGCTCGCGACGTTGGGTGAACGGTCAGTTGGCCGCCGCGTGCTGTCGGGTTCTGCGACGGCAAATGTGGTCCCGAGCGGGATCAGAGTCGGGAACGGCGACAGATGCGTCGTGTCCGGGAAGTCGGCCGGGGAAGGTCGAGCTGGGGTCTGCGCCGCGTCGAAGCGGGGTGAAGTTCCGCCGTAACTAATTCATGATCGCTATGAATAGCGAATGTGGGATGCTCGGGATCAGGCCGCGGGACGGCTGCGCAGCAGCGCGACGACAGCCTCGGTGAGCCGAAGCGGATCGATGGGATGCGCCACCGCGGCCTCCGCGCGAGACCAGCTCGCCAGCCATGCGTCATCCGGACGTCCGGTCAGCACCAGAAGCGGCGGGCACGCGTCCACTTCGTCCTTCAATTGCTTGGCGATGCCGAGCCCGCCGGTCGGGCTCGCCTCGCCGTCGAGAACGGCCAGGTCTATGCCGCCGGCATCCATCTGCGCGATCACCACGGGACCGGTGGCGACCTCGAGGTACTCGAACTCCGGTAATTCCGGGCTGGGACGCTTGCCCAGGGCCTGGATCACCTGGCGCCGGGTGTCGGCGTCGTTGCTGTATACGAGAACCCGCAGTGGGGTGGAACGAGGGGAATCGGCCACGAACGGATGGTACGTCCGCAAGGGCGGACCGCGTGGCAGGTTCGGCGCAGATGGTGGCGCGCGCGTCGTGCACCGCGCGTCAGCAGCGGGGTCGTTCCCCGAAAGCCGATGGCAAGCAGCTGATAAGAAACTGCCGGTAGAGTCCGGCCAATGCGGGGAGATATCACGCAGGCCCTCGTCGACACCGACGTGTGGACCGATGAAATGCTCGGCAGCGCCGGGATTCCGGTGATCGACGTGCCCTTCGTGACCATCGGCAGCGGAATCGGATCGTTCGTCACCTACGACACGCTCCGGATCTTCGGCGTGCCCGCCGAGGCGATGGCGGTGCTCGGTCCGCAGGAGCACCCCTGGGCCTCCTACGAGTACCTGACCAGGGTCTCGCAGATTCCGCGCGGCGAACGCCTGCGCAGCGACTCGGCCTCGATGCCGGACAACATCTGGGGCTTCCCCTCGTACGCGGTGCGGGAGGCCATCGCGGACCGATCGATCAAGCCGCTGTGGAACGTTTTGGTCGAACCCGTCTTCGCCAACTACTACACCCCGCGCGCGGGCCAGGCGTTCGCCGCCATGGAGCGGGAGTTCCATCGCATCGGCTACGCCCGCTCCCTGCACCGCGGCCACGTACGCATGGTGCGCAAGCGCCACGGCGGCGGGTACTTCACCATCCTCACCCCGCCCGCGGGTTCGGCGCCGACCAAGCGGATCGCCTTCCGCAGCACGTATGTCCATGTGGCCGTGGGATATCCGGGCCTGAAACTGCTGCCCGATCTGCAGGAGTATCGCGAAACCCATCGCGACCCGACGCGGGTGGTCAACGCCTACGAGCCGCACGAGCACGTGTACCAGGCGCTACAGCGGCGGCCGGGCACCGTGCTGATCCGTGGCAGTGGGATCGTGGCCAGCCGCGTCCTGCAACGGCTCATCGATGACCGGGACAAGTACCGGCTCGACACCCGGATCCTGCACCTGTTCCGCACGTATGTCGCCGGCCCGCACGGCAAGAACATCTTCAGCCGGCGCAAGGGTGGCGACGGATGGGCATACCAGGGTTTCAACTATCCGAAATCGGTGTGGGGCGGTCAGTTGAAGCAGAAAGTGCGCCACTTGCAAGGCGAGGAACGCGCGCGGGCGTACAAGGAGATCTCCGGCACCAACACCCCGATCCGGGACAACTGGCAGGAACAGCTGCGCCGGGGTCGCAGGCAGGGGTGGTATCAGGTGATGGCGGGCACGATGCGGGCTCCGCGCCCTGCCGGGGGACGCCAAGGCGTGGTCGCGACGATTCTTCCGGACACCAGTGCACCGCTGCCTTTTCCGCCGCCGACGCAACCGTTCGACACGACCGTCGACTACATCGTCGACTGCACGGGGCTGGAAGCCGACATCCGCGAGCACCGTTTGCTGGCCGATCTGCTCGACCACGCCGGTGCCGGGCGTAATCCGCTGGGCCGGCTCGACGTGGACACTTCATTCGAGCTGATCGGCACCCGCAGCGGCGGCGGACGGATGTACGCCTCCGGCAGTGCGACGCTGGGCGGGCCGTTCGCCGGCGTGGACACCTTCCTCGGGCTGCAGATCGCCGCGCAGGAGATCGCCGACGATCTGGCGGCGGTCGGGTTCTGCCGCAGGATGGGTCCGCTGCGCTCGACGCGGCAATGGTGGCTGTGGGTTACGAACGAGAAGATCTGAACACATGCTTCCTACTCTGAACGGGCGAATTCAGACCCGCCTTCTCGCGCTGAGCGTGATCGGCTTCGTCGTCGCGCTGATCATCACCCCCTTTCTGCCGACCGGATCGTCGAGCCTCGGTCAGGCTTACCGGGTGACGCTGTCGGTTCTGCTGGCTACCGTTCTGGTCGGTGTGCTCTGGGAGCTGCTTTACCATTTCCTGCAGCAGTTCCGCTGGGAGAAGGACTGGCCGACGCTGTTCGGTCTGATCACCATCGTCAACGAGGGGGCGCTGATGTGGGTTCTCGTGCGCCACACCACGGTGGTGTTGCCCGAGCAGCTGCGTCCGTCGCCCGCGGCGTTCGGTATCCAATTCGTCCTCACGTGGATTGTTTTCTGGCTCATCGTGAACGGCCCGATGCGGGTGGTGTTCCACCGGTGGCGATTCCAAGGCGGCCGGTTCCTGTGAGCGCGCAGATCGAAGTGCTGCCCGGCGCTCACCTGGTGGCGAGTGCGAGTGATGTGGTCGTGGTCGTGGCGCACCGGGGCGACAGTGCCGTCACGGCGGCCACGGTGGCGGCCCGGACGATGACGGCGCTGCTGGACATCGTGCGTTCAGCCGTCGCGCGCGACCGTAGCCGCAGCGGGCGCGCGGTGGCGCGGCTGGTGACGACCTGGCTGATGGGCCTGTCCAACGGCGAAGAGGAAGAAGTCGAATTCGGGGTGATCACGCCGGTGGACGACGGTCTCGCGGTGTTCCTGCACGGCGGGGTCACCGCGGTTCTCGCCGGTTCCGGCCACACGGAGGTGTTGCGCGGCCGGGACGCCGGATTCACCGTCGACCGCATGGTGACACCCGCGCCGGGTGGCGGCGCGGGATTGTTCGTGGACGAGGCGGGTGGGACCGCGGTGTCGCTGCCGGAGCGCGGGATCTTCGCGTTGCACGAGGGGACCGCACCGGGGTCGGGCGTGGTGCGGTGGTCGAGTGCACTGCCCGGCGCGATCGACGGCGAACCGCAGAACCACGGCGTCGCCGAGTCCGTGCGGCGATCCGAATCGGCCCACCAGCCACCCCCGGCCGAGCCCGGGGCTGCCTCGGGGCCCGAGCCCGGCCCCGCACCCCGGCGGCCGGCGTTGCCGCAGCACCCCGGAGCGCGAGCAGCGGCCGAACCGCACGTCGTCCCGGAGCCGCCGGTCGCGGGGCAGCACTCTGCGGTGGGCCCGAAAGCCGCGCGGCAACCGCATCGTCCCGCGACGCAGCCGGAGTTCGAGCAGGCGTCCGGAGCGCCGCCGCGGCGGGCGCCGGGCTTGCGCAAAGGCGAGGAATCGGGCGACGCGGCAACGGAATTCGATCTCCAGGCAGCGGCGCGGCGGGCCGCGCCACCCGAAGGCTCGGCACCCCCGGTCGCGCAGCCGATACCGCCGGGCCCCGACCAGGGCCCGGCGCGGCCCGCCCAGCGCACCGATCGGGAGTACGCGATCGCCAACGACGCGAATCTCGCCGAGACGATGGTGCCCTCCTCCGAGGTCGTCGCGGACGCGCTCGGCTCCACCGGCTCGAATACGCTGGGGCATCGGGTGATCGTGCACGGCTTCCAGTGCGCCCGGCGCCATCACAACGACCCGCGGGTGTCGTTCTGCGCGGTGTGCGGCATCCGGATGGATCAGCTCACCTGCGTGCTCAGTGAAGGGGTGCGCCCACCGCTGGGTGTGCTGCTACTCGACGACGGCACATCCTTCGTCTTGGACAACGACTGCGTTCTCGGTCGCGAACCGGAGTATTCGGACGCGGTCGCGCGGGGCGCGCGCCCGATACGGCTGGAGGACAGCTCGGGCGGGATGTCGCGAGCCCACGCGGAGATCCGCCTCGTCGACTGGGACGTCACGGTCGTGGACGGCGGTTCCACCAACGGCACGCATATCCGTCACCCCGGACGCCAGGACTGGGTCCGCGCCGTCCCCGGTCGGCCGCTGGTCCTCGCACCCGGCGCCCAGATCCAGCTCGGCGGCCGGGTCTTGACCTTCGACTCCCAGCACGGCCAGCTGTAACGGCGGGCCGCATGGCCGACCGGCGGACCTCGCTCAGGTGTGGCAGAAGCGGATGATGCCCGACCAAGGGTTGCGCATGGGCTTGCGGGGGTCGGGCTGGGGCAGGTAGGTGAACGGGCGGAGGTACCAGGGGGCTCGGCGGAACCTGCGGGCGTGCGGCAGCAGGCTCTCCAGCTCGATCGGCTGCCAGCCGAGGTCTTCGAAGAAGCGGACGCCGTTGGGCGGCTCGAACTTCACCGGCGCGTCGTCTCGCGTGCTCGATAGGCCGCGACCCAGCGCGCGGTGTCCGACACGTCGGACGGTACGTCCCCTCCGGTCCTGGGAGTAGTCTGTCACATCCGGCCGGCGATTCTCCGCACCAGGCGGTCTCGCCCCGGGGAGGGATCAACCCGTGTTGAAGGCGTCGGAGCCGACCTCGGCCGGGTCGAGCAGATGGGTCAGGAACAGCCGGGTGGTCGGTGTCGGGGTGCGGGTGGTGATGGCGTGCCACGGGCGGTCCAGCGGGGTGCCCTCGACCGGCAGGACGCGCAGCACGCCGTTCTCCAGATCCTGGGAGATCGCGTCGCTGTGGATCAGCGTGACGCCCAAACCTTCTCGCGCGGCGGCCAGAACGGCGCCGTGCGAACCCAGCGTCAGCGTGGCCGGTTCGATCCGGAGCTGGTCGAGCAGGCCGAGAGTGGCCTCGCGGGTGCCGGAGCCGCGCCCGCGCAGCAGCCAGGTGGTGTGCAGCGGATCGAGTTCCGGCAGGCCGACCACGACCAGGCTGCTCGGCCGCCGGGCGCGCACCACCAGCCCGGTATCGCGCGGTGGGCGGCCGGCGATGACGAGATCTGTTTCGTGGTGCTGCAATTCGAGGAACAGCGCGTCGCGCGGATGCACCGACAGGCTCAGTTCGATGTCGGGAAACCGGCGGCGGAACGACGCGAGCGGCCGCAACAGGATGTATTCACCCGCGGTGGCGACCACGCCGATCCGCAGGCGCCCGGTCTCGGCGCGGCGTACGGCGGCCTGCGCCTCCTTCATCAGCCCGAGGATGCCGCGGCAGTATTCGGCGTAGACGCGGCCGGCCTCGGTGAGCGTGATGCCGCGGCCGGACTTCGCGATGAGCTTGGCTCCCAGCTGTTTCTCGATGTGGGCGACGGCCGCGGAGACGGCGGCTTCGGTGATGTGCAGTTGCGCCGCGGCGCGGCGAATGCCGCCGTGGCGGGCGACGGCCAGGAAGGTTTCCATCCGACCCGCGCTCACCATACCCATCGAAAGAAGGTAACAAACTCGAGGAATACGTTGAGTATCGCGAGAAACAATCAAATTGTTTGTCGGTATCCGGCCCGTCATCCTGGAAATCCCAAGGCACGCCCGTTCGCCCGGGTGCGGGTGTCCCGCAGTGGCACAGCAGGAGGAACGATGGCCGAAGAAATCGAACGCGACCGCTGGGATCCGGGTGTCCAATCCTATGCATCGATGGGGTATTACGCGCCCGACTATCAGCCGACGGAGACCGACGTGCTCGCCGTGTTCCGGGTGACCCCCCAGCGCGGCGTCGATCCGATCGAGGCGGCCGCCGCGGTGGCGGGTGAATCCTCCACTGCCACTTGGACGGTGGTGTGGACCGACCGGCTGACCGCGCACTCGCGCTATCAGGCGAAGTGTTACCGCATCGACGAGGTCCCCGGGCGGCCGGGGGAGTACTTCGCCTATATCGCCTACGATCTCGACCTGTTCGAGGAGGGATCGATCACCAATCTGACCTCCTCCATCATCGGCAACGTGTTCGGATTCAAGCCGCTGCTGGCGCTGCGGCTGGAGGACATGCGCATCCCGGTGGCATACGTGAAGACCTTCCAGGGGCCGCCGCACGGCACGGTGATGGAACGCGAATATCTCAACAAATACGGCAGGCCGCTGCTCGGTGCGACGGTGAAACCGAAACTCGGGCTATCCGCGCGCAATTACGGGCGGGTGATCTACGAGGCGTGCAAAGGCGGGCTGGATTTCACCAAAGACGACGAGAACATCAACTCGCAGCCGTTCATGCGCTGGCGCGACCGGTATCTGTTCGCGATGGAGGGCGTCAACCGCGCGATGGCCGAGACCGGCGAGATCAAAGGCCACTACCTCAATGTGACCGCGGCGTCGATGGAGCAGATGTACGAACGCGCGGAGTTCGCCAAGGAACTCGGCAGCGTCGTCATCATGATGGACCTCACTGTCGGATTCACCGCGATGCAGTCGATGTCGCACTGGGCGCGCCGCAACGGGGTGCTGCTGCACCTGCATCGCGCCGGGCACTCCACCTACACCCGGCAGAAGACGCACGGTGTCAGCTTCCGGGTGCTGGCCAAGTGGTGCAGGCTGATCGGCGTCGATCATCTGCACGCGGGCACCGTGGTGGGCAAGCTGGAGGGCGATCCCGCGACGACCAAGGGGTTCTACGACACCCTGCGCGAGAATCAGATCCGGACCGAACCGGCCAACGGGATCTTCTTCGACCAGCACTGGGCGAGCTTGCCCGGTGTGATGCCGGTGGCCTCCGGCGGTATCCACGCCGGGCAGATGCATCAGTTGCTCGACCTGTTCGGTGACGACGTGGTGTTGCAGTTCGGCGGCGGCACGATCGGCCATCCGCTCGGCATCGCCGCGGGAGCGGAGGCGAACCGGGTCGCGCTGGAGGCGGTCGTACAGGCCCGTAACGAGGGCCGTGACCTGTTGAAGGAGGGGCCCGAGGTGCTGCGCAAGACGGCCGAGATCTGCCGTCCGCTCGACGTCGCACTCGCTACCTGGGGTGATGTCACCTTCGATTACACCTCCACCGACGCGCCGGACGCCGTGCCGACGGCCAGCCGCTGACCATCTGGAAGGACAAGCCGATGTATCTACGGCACGGAACGTTCTGCTACCTGCCGCCGCTGACCGACGAGCAGATCGCCGCCCAGGTGCGCTATGCGCTGCTCAACAGCTGGCCGGTATCCATCGAATACACCGACGATCCGCATCCGCGCAACGCCTACTGGGAGATGTGGGGCCTGCCGCTGTTCGACCTGGACGAGCCCGACGGCGTGCTGGCCGAGATCAACGCCTGCCGGGCCACTTTCCCACGCCACTACGTGCGGGTGCTGGCCTATGACGCCCGCTACACCAGGCAGACGACCGCACTGAGTTTCCTGGTGCAGCGGCCGCCGGACGAGCCAGGCTTCGTGTTGACCCGCACCGAGGGCCCGGACCGTCGGCAGACCTACGGCCTGCACTCGTACGCGACGACCGTCCGCCCGGGAGAGCGGTATGGCGGCTGAGCGCAACGGCGCTGGATTCCGTCTGCACCGGCCGGGGACCGACGTCCCCGGCGCGGTGCGGACGGCGCCCGCCGAACCGGAGACCCCGGAGATCCTGGGCGAGGACGCGGTGCTGGATCTGTCGACCGATACCGCGGGGCACGACGTCGAGGAGACACTGCGCAGGCTGGACGCGGAACTGATCGGCCTGGCGCCGGTGAAGCGGCGGGTGCGCGAGATCGCGGCGCTGCTGCTGATCGACCGCGCGCGGCAGCGCTTCGGGCTGACCTCCTCGCGGCCGACCATGCACATGAGCTTCACCGGCGGCCCTGGCACGGGCAAGACGACGGTGGCGCTGCGGATGGCGCAGATGCTGCACGCCCTCGGCTACATCCGCAAACCCAAGGTGCACACCGTCACTCGTGACGATCTGGTGGGCCAGTTCATCGGGCACACCGCCCCCAAGACGAAGGAGGCGCTGGCCAAGGCGGCAGGCGGAGTGCTGTTCATCGACGAGGCCTACTACCTGTTCCGGCCGGAGAACGAACGCGACTACGGGCAGGAGGTGATCGAGATCCTGTTGCAGGAGATGGAGAACGAGCGCGCCAGCCTGGTGGTGATCTTCGCGGGATACCCGGACCGGATGGACCGCTTCTTCTCCGCCAATCCCGGCCTGTCCTCGCGGGTGGCTCACCATTTGGAGTTCGCCGACTACACCCATGCGGAGCTGCTGGGCATCGCCGAACTCATGGTGGCGGCGGAGAACTTTCACTTCGACGACGCGGCGCGCGGCGCTTTCGGGGAGTACCTGGAACGCCGGATGACTCGTCCGCGTTTCTCCAACGCGCGCAGCGTACGCAATGCGCTGGACCGCTGCCGGTTGCGGCAGGCCAAGCGGCTCGTCGAGCTGCGCAGACCGCTGACCAAAACCGATTTGATCACGCTGACCGACGAGGATGTCTACGGCAGCAGCGTGTTCACCGACCCCGGGCCGACCGCGCGAGCCCCCCGGTGACGAGATCGAGGCGCTATGCCAGAAGGACTGAAGACCCTCACCCGCTACACCATCGAGCAGGAGCATCGGCATCCCGGATCGTCCGGTGAGTTCTCCGCTCTGGTGAACGTGATCGCGACCGCGACGAAGATCGTTGCCAATCAGGTAACCCGCGGCGCGATCATCGGATCACTCGGCGCCTCGGAGCCGGACCACCTGCCGCCGGCGGTGCACCGCGAACTGGACGCGATCGCCAACGACATCATGGTCGCCGAAACCCAGTGGACCGGGCACCTTTCGGCGCTGCTGTCCGAACAGCTCAGCGATATCCATCCGGTGCCCGCCACGCATCGGCGGGGGAAATATTTGTTGGCGTTCGATCCCCTGGACGGTTCGTCGAACATCGACGTGAACCTCCCGGTGGGCACGCTCTTCAGCGTGCTGCGCGCACCCGTGCGGGACACGGGTTCGGGAGACGGTCCGGTCGCGGAGGACTTCCTGCAACCCGGCGTCGAGCAGGTGTGCGCGGGATTCACCCTGTACGGCCCCGCGACCATGCTGGTGCTGACCACCGGCAGCGGGGTGGACGGGTTCACCTTGGACCGGGCGATCGGCGCGTTCGTGCTCACCCACCCGCGGATGCGTATTCCCGAGAACACTTCCGGTTTCGCGATCAACGCGGCCAACGAGCGCTTCTGGGAGCGACCGGTGCGCCGCTACGTGCACGAGTGCCTGGACGGCGTGGACGGGCCGCGCGAGCGGGATTTCAACATGCGCTGGGTGGCATCGCTGGTCGCCGACACCTTCCACATCCTCACGCGTGGCGGGGTGTACCTGTATCCGCGCGACACCCGCCCGCCCGCGCGTCCGGGACGGGTGGCGTTGCTCTACGGCGCCAATCCCATCGCGTTCATCGTCGAACAGGCCGGCGGCGCGGCGACCACCGGCAGCGAGCGGGTGCTGGAAGTGCTGCCCGGCGACGTCCACCAGCGGGTGCCGCTGATCTTCGGCTCCCGCAACGAAGTGGAGCGCATCGAGCGCTATCACCGTGCACCCGACGAGGGACCCAGCTTCGACAGTTCGCTGTTCGGCAGGCGGTCGCTGTTTCGTCCGGCCGAGCGCTGAAGAGGAGAACCATGTCGGTCAAGCATCCGGTCGTCGCGATCACCGGATCCTCCGGTGCGGGGACCTCCAGCGTCACACGGACATTCCAGGAGATCTTCCGCCGCGAAGGGATCAACGCGGCCGTCGTCGAGGGCGACGCGTTCCACCGGTACGACCGCAACGAGATGAAACTGGCCTTGGTCGAGGCCGAGCAGACCCGCAATCTGCGATTCTCGCATTTCGGTGAGGAAGCCAACCTGCTGAAGGAATTGGAGACGCTGTTCCGCGACTACGGCGAGACCGGCGTCGGGACCGTGCGCCGATACCTGCACGACGAGGCCGAGGCAAAGCCCTACGGTCAGCCGCCGGGCACCTTCACGCCGTGGGAGGAATTGACCCCGGGCAGCGACCTGCTGTTCTACGAGGGCTTGCACGGCGCGGCGGTCACCTCCACCGTCGATGTGGCCCGGCACACCGATCTGCTGGTCGGCGTCGTGCCGATCATCAATCTGGAGTGGATTCAGAAGGTGATCCGGGACAAGACCGAGCGCGGCTACTCCAGCGAGGCCGTGATCGACACGATCCTGCGGCGGATGCCGGACTACGTCACCTACATCTGCCCGCAATTCTCCCGCACCTACGTCAACTTCCAGCGCGTGCCGACGGTGGACACGTCCAATCCGTTCATCGCGCGCAGCATTCCGACGGCCGATGAGAGTTTCGTGGTGATCCGGTTCGCCGACCCGAAGGTGATCGACTTCCCCTATCTGCTGTCGATGCTGCACGACTCGTTCATGTCGCGGTCGAACTGCATCGTGGTGCCCGGCGGCAAGATGGAGCTGGCCATGCAGCTGATCTTCACGCCGCTGATCCTGCGGTTGATGGACAAGCGGCCGAAACGATCGTTTTGAATGGCTTCGCGGCCGCTGGGCCGACCACGCGGACACAGAAGCGCTGTCGGCGAAGCAGGCTCAGTCGGGGAGGAGGGGTACCGAGACGCCCTCGCCCCGGTTGAGGAGAGCGGCGCGGGTGACGGCGGCGGAGCCGAAGCGCTCGCGCAAATCGTCGAGGGTCGCGTCGAGGGTGTCGGTGTCGCGGGCCTCGAACGGCAGCGAGAGCTGGACGGTGTCGGCGTCGTCGAGGTTGGTCAGTGCCAGGCCGATCAGGGTGAGGCCGCGTTCTCGGATGAGCGGCATCGCGCCGGTGAGCAGAGCGCGGGCCGCGAACAGGATCGTCTCGGTGTGGTCGGTGGCCTCGGCGAGGGTGTGCGAGCGGGTGGCCCGGGTGAAATCGTCGAAACGCAGCCGCAGCACCACCGTTCGGCACACTCGGTCGGCGGCGCGCAGTCGTCTGCCGAGCCGATCGGTGAGACCGTGCAGGTAGGCCTCGATCTCGTCCGGCGGACGGTGCCCGCGGCCGAGGGCGCGCTGAGCGCCGATCGAGCGCCGCCGCCTTCCGGTCTCGACACGGCGCGGGTCACGCGCCCAGGACAGGGCGTAGAGATGGCGGGCCGCGGCGGGACCGAGTATCGCCCGCAGCGGGGGCTCGCCGAGCTCGGCCAGCTGACCGACCCGGGTGATGCCGTGCTCGTGCAACGTCCGCGCGGTGACGTCGCCGACGCCCCAGAGTCTCTCCACCGGCAGTGGATGCAGGAACTCCAGTTCGCCGTCCGGCGGGACCAGCCGCAATCCGTCGGGCTTGGCGACGGCGCCGGCCACCTTGGCGAGGAATTTGGTGCGGGCGATGCCCACCGAGATGGGCAAGCCGACCCGGTCGCGGACCTGCGCGCGCAGCCGCGTCGCGATGGCGACCGGCTCGCCCGCGATCCGGCGCAGCCCGCCGACGTCGAGAAACGCCTCGTCGATGGAGATGCCCTCCACTACGGGCGTGGTGTCGCGGAAGATCTCGAAGACGGCCTTGCTCGCCTCGGCGTATGCGGACATTCGCGGCGGCACCACGATCGCGTGCGGGCACAACCGGCGCGCCTGCCCGCCGTTCATCGGGGTCCGCACCCCGAACGCCTTCGCTTCATAGCTCGCTGCCAAGACCACACCGCCGCCGACGATCACCGGTTTGCCGCGCAGCCGCGGGTCGTCACGCTGCTCGACCGAGGCATAGAACGAGTCGAGGTCGGCATGCAGGATCGACGCCTCCGGCCGCGCGAGTATCCGGGGCCTGCCGGATCGGGGGACGGACGCATCGGACACGAACATATGTTCGCATAAGTCGCTCGACAGCTACCTCGCCGTGCTCGATCAGACGCCCGGGGAGCTGGTGTGAGGGCAGCGTCCGCGGCACGCAAGGCATCCGACAGCCCTGGTCGGCGCGGGTGGATCTACTGGTTGCCTCCGTAGTAACAGGCCGTAACCGGTACCCTGTTCCCACGACGGGGCACAGCGCGGATGAGGGAGTCGGTACGGTGCGTGGATTCGGGGATCTGGAGGCGGTGATCATGGACCGCATCTGGGATCAGGACGCAGAGGACACAACGGTGCGTGAGATCTTCGACGAACTGTCGGCTCAGCGCGAGATCGCGTATACGACGGTGATGTCGACCATGGACAACCTGCATCGCAAGGGCTGGCTGGCACGCGAACGCGCCGGTAAGGCCTATCGATATTGGCCGACGCTCACCAGGGAGGAGCACAGCGCCCGGCTCATGCTGGAAGCGCTGGGTTCGGGCGGACGCTCCGATCTGGTGCTCAGTCATTTCGTCGATCGGATCAGCGCCGAGGAGTCTGCCGGGCTGCGTGCCGCGCTGCGCAGACTCGCGGCGCGCAAGTCACCAGAAGTGCCGTGAACCTGGCCATTGCTCTGACGCTGTACGGCAGCGTCGTGGCGACTTTCGGTCCGCCCGTGCTGCGCGGTCTGACCCATCGTGGCATCGCGCCGCGGCTGGGCGTGATCGCCTGGGTGGTCGCGATCGTCGGTGCGCTGAGCGCATGGGGGATTGCGGCGACGGTGGTGACCATCGAGTTCGCCACCTACTGGGGACATCCGAAGGACGCGCTGCGCTCCTGCGTGTCGTTCCTGTGGACGCCCATGCACGTGCACGGCGCCGCGGCCACCCGGGCGGCCACGTTCGCCGTGGCGGCGCTGGTGGCCACGGGCACGGTGGCGCTCGTCGCGCGTGCGGTCGGTGTCGTGGTGGACATGCGCAGGCGCACCAGCGTCCACGCGCGGGCCGTCCGCCTGGTCGGCAGGCCGGTGCCGGGTCTCGGGGCGGTCCTGCTCGATTCGCCGGAGCGGCAGGTGTATTGCGTGCCGGGACGGCCCGACACCATCGTGGTCACCACCGCCGCGCTGGACGTGCTGGACGACGACCAGCTCGCCGCGGTGCTCGCGCATGAGCGCGCGCACCTGTCCGGCAGGCACGCGGCGTTGTCGGCGGTGTTGCGGGCGGTGGCCACCACGCTGCCCGGTCTGCGATTGTTCACCGTCGGCGCGGCCGAGATCGCCCGGCTGCTGGAGATGTGCGCCGACGACAAGGCCGCCGACGAGCACGGTTCGCTTCCGCTGCTGGGCGGGCTGCTGGCGATCGTCGGCATCGCCGAGCCCCCGCCCGCGGGTGCGCTGGCCGCGGCGGGTACGGCGGTACTGGCCCGTGCCGAGCGGCTGGCCGACCCGGTCGGCGCGATCCGCCGGGCCACCACCCGCACCGCTCTGCTCGGCGTGATCGCCGTGACGGTGACCGGGTCGGCGCTCGCGGCCGCGACGGTGGCCGGTGTCGGCGCGCTGCTGAGCTGAGCGGGAGAAGGAGCACACGTGCGGACCACCTGGGATCAGGTCTTCGCTTGGCGGCTGGATCGTCAGTATGTCCGGTCCCGTGCGGACGAGGGTGCGGTAGCCGTCGCCGGGCGTTTGTGTGGGGTGCAGGCCCAGGTCACCTCCGCGGCGGAACTGGCGGTCGCGCTGCGCAGCACGAAACCGGAATCGGGTGGGCTGGTTCGCGCGCTCGAGGACGGCACGTTGATGAAGACCTGGGCCATGCGCGGCACCCTGCACGCGCTCACTCCGGACCTGGCCGCCGCCTGCCTCGCGCTGATCGGCTCCGCGCGCACCTGGGAGAAGCCCTCCTGGCAGAAGAATTTCGGCGCCTCGCCCGCGGAGGTGGCGGCGCTGGCCGAGGCGGTCGCCGAGGTACTCGACGGCGCGGTGCTCACCCGCGAGGAACTGGTCGAGGCCCTGGAATCCGAGCCCGGTTTCCATCGGCTCGGCGAGGAATTGCGCTCCGGCTGGGGCGCGCTGCTCAAACCTCTGGCCTGGCAGGGGGTGCTCTGCCACGGTCCGTCGCGGGGCACCAAGGTGACGTTCACCCGTCCCGCGCAGTTGGTGCGCGATTGGCCCGGCCTGCCCGAGCCGGATGCCGCGGCACCCGCCGCGATCCTCGGCTATCTCGGCGCCTACGGCCCCGCCACGCCGGAGACCTTCGACGCTTGGCTCAGCCGCAACAGTCTGCGTAAGACCACGGTGCGGCGCTGGTTCGCCGAATTGGGTGCGCTGCTCACCGAAGTCGAGGTGGAGGGCCGCCGTGGCTTCCTGCCGACCGATCAGGTCGACGCGCTGGCCGCCGCCGCGCCGAGCGCGTCGGTGCACCTGCTCGGCGCCTTCGATCAGTACGTGCTGGGGCCGGGCACCGGTGACACCGTCGCGCTGCCTGCCGCCCATCGTGCGAAGGTGAGCCGTACGGCGGGCTGGATCTCACCGATCGTCGTCGTGGGCGGACGTATCGCGGGCACCTGGGAACTCACCGAGGACGCCGTCGAGATCACCATGTTCGACGGTGCGCCGTTGCCGAAGCGGGGGCTGGACGCCGCGGTCGCGCACGTGGCGCTGACGGCCGGGCGCGAAAGCCTCACGGTGCGGGTCGCGTAGCGTTGTCGCGATGGGCCACATAGTGTTCCAGGCCGTCGAGGATGCGCTGTAACCCGAAACCGAAGTGGTCGAAATCCGGGCCGAACGCGTCGTCCGAGAGCGCGGCCATGACTGGGTAGCGGCCGGTGGCCATGGCCTGTTCCAGCGTGGGCACCTGGGCCTGCCAGAATTCCGCGTCGGTCATGCCCGATACGCGTTCGGCCTCCTGCTCGTACAGTTGCGTGCGGGCCGCGCCGAGCACGTAGCCGGAGACCATGATCACCACCGAGACGAGTTCGCGATCCGGCAACCTCATCGGGCGGATCGCACCCAGTACTCGTTCCATGCCCTCGACCGCACCGGGCCCCAGCACCGGCCGCGAAGGGTTCACGCCGATCAGCCACGGGTGCCGCCGGTACATGGCCAGCGACTCGTAGGCGAGGGTTTCCAGCGCGCCCCGCCAGCCGCCGAGACGATCGCCCACCTCCTCGCCGGGGCGTTGTACCCGGTCGAGCATCAAATCCAATAGCTCGGCCTTGCCCGGCAGGTACCGGTACAGCGACATGGTGCCGGTGCCGAGTTCGGTCGCCACGCGGCGCATGGTCACCGCGGCCAGGCCCTCGCTGTCGGCGATCGCGATCGCCGCGTCGACGATCCGATCCAGTGACAGGCCGGGTTTCGGCCCGCGGCTCGGCCGGGGGCCGGCACCCCAGAGCAGGTCGAGGGTGCGGGCGATGTCGCCACTGCCGCTGGTCTCCGTGCCGGTCACACCCGCCAGCTTATCCGCTTGGCAGAGAACTGGGTACGTTGTACCCTAATTCGAGTACATCGTACCCAGTTTCACGGGTGCGCGACGGGGAAGGGGAGTAGTGAACGAATTCGCGGTCCTGGCCGAGGGGCTGGAGAAGAGATATGGGGACAAGCGGGCCCTGGACGGGTTCGATCTGACCGTGCGTCGCGGCGCGGTGCACGGGCTGCTCGGGCCCAACGGCGCGGGTAAGACCACCGCGGTGCGCATTCTGTCGACCCTGATCCGGCTGGACGGCGGTCGCGCCGAAGTCGCCGGTCTGGACGTCGCGCGCGATCCGCGCGCGGTGCGTGCCCGCATCGGGCTGACCGGCCAGTACGCGGCCGTCGACGAAGTGCTCACCGGTCGGCAGAACCTGGAGATGTTCGGCAGGTTGTTCCATCTCGGCGGCAAGCGCGCCCGGCAACGGGCCACCGAATTGCTGGAGCGCTTCGACCTGACCGAGGCAGGCGACCGCGGCGTCGGCAAGTACAGCGGCGGCATGCGCCGCAGGCTCGATCTGGCGGCCTCGATGATCCTCGCGCCGGACGTGCTGTTCCTCGACGAGCCCACCACCGGGCTCGACCCGCGCAGTCGCGGTGAAGTCTGGGAATCGGTGCGCGCTCTGGTCGCCGACGGCACCACGGTGCTGCTGACGACCCAGTATCTGGAGGAGGCGGACAAACTCGCCGCTCGGATCACCGTCGTCGATCATGGCCGCGCCATCGCCGACGACACCCCCGAGGGGTTGAAGAGTGCCGTGGGCGGCGACCGCATCGAGGTCGTGGCGGCGGATGTCGCCGACCTGCCCGCAGTCGCGAAAGTGGTGGCCCGGGTATGCGACGGCGAACCGGATGTCGACGATGTGGAACGACGGGTGTCCGCGGCGGTCACCGAGCGCGTCGCGGCGCTCACCGAGGTCGCGCGCACGCTTCAGGACGAAGGCGTGGACGTGCAGGACATCGGCCTGCGCAGGCCCAGCCTCGATGACGTTTTCCTGCAGTTGACCGGCCATCGCACGATCACCGAGGAGGCGGCCCGATGAGCACCGTGAATCACGACTCGAGCCGTCGGCGTTCCCGCGCGTACTGGGCGATCGCCGACTGCTGGAATGTGGTGCGCCGCGGCCTGACCCACTACCAGCGTCAGCCGGTCAACATCGCCTGGCAGCTCGGCTTCCCGATCCTGTCGGTATTGCTGTACGGCTATGTGTTCGGCAGCGCGATGAGTGTGCCCGGCGGCGGTGACTACCGCAGCTTCCTGATGCCGGGCATGTTCGCCATGACGATGGCGTTCGGTTTCGTCAACACCGCGACGGTCGTCGTCTACGACGCCACCAACGGCGTGATCGACCGCTTCCGCTCCATGCCGATGGCCTCCTCGGCGGTGGTGTCCGGGCGCGGTGTGACCGATCTGATCGTGGCCTGCGCCGAATTGGCCATTTTGATGCTGACCGCGCTGGTCATCGGGTGGCGACCCGAAGGCGGTGTCCTGCGTGGCCTGGCGGCCTTCGGTCTGCTGCTGTTGTTGCGGTTCGCGCTGATCTGGGTGGGCGTCTGGCTCGGCTTGCTGGTACCGAATCCGGAGGCCGCGGGCGGGCTGTTCGCGGTCGCTTTCCCGCTCACCATGATCTCCAGTATTTTCGTCGCGCCCCAGTTGATGCCGGACTGGCTGGGCTTCGTCGCCGCGTGGAACCCGATCTCCTCCACCGTGGCGGCGACCCGCGAGCTGTTCGGTACGCCGGTCGGCAGCGGGGATTCCTGGGTGGAGCAGCACTCGTTGGCGATGGCCGTGGTGTGGCCGCTGCTCATCACCGCGGTCTTCCTGCCGCTCGCGGTCCGGCGCTTCCAGCGTCTCAGCCGCTGAGCCGTCGCGGCATGCGACCCGGCGGCGCCCGGC
>NZ_JBHVDM010000082.1:0-32139 GCF_042802775.1 Nocardia sp. NPDC057455
AGTGAGTCCGGGGAACAGCGCGACGACTCGCGCAGCGGCTTCCGCCCTGGCGGCGAGTCCGGTACGCGCGGCGGATTCGATCGTGGTGCTTCCCGAAGCGGGTTCCCCCGTCGCCGGGACGATTCCGGCGATCGAGGCGCTGCCCGCCGCGATGAGCCGGGCGAGCGTGGCGGGTTCAAGCGTCGTGGCGAGTCCGGTGAGCGCGGTGACGCGGGGCGACGCGATGCGTCCGGCTTCCAGCGTCGCGACGACGATCGTCGTGGCCAGGGACCGGATCGCGACGGACGGCGCGGCGGCGCGGATCGCGAGGATCGGGCACCGCACGCCGACTCGTCGCAGGATCGTCGCCGTGGCGGCGAAGGCACTCGTGTCGGTGGTGGGCGTTCCCTCGACCGTCGCCCGCCGCGACCAGAAGAACCGGATCTGCCGGACGAGGTGCAGGCGACCGATCTCGATCCCGCCGTGCGGCGAGACCTGCTCAGTCTGGACAAAGGGAACGCGGAAACCGTCGCCAGGCACTTGGTGATGGCGGTGCGCCTGCTCGACGACGATCCTGGCCTCGCTCTCGCCCATGCCAGGGCTGCGCGGCAGCGGGCCGGGCGGATCGCGGTCGTCCGCGAGACCGCCGGAGTCGTGGCCTACCACGCGGGCGAATGGGCGGAAGCCTTGTCGGAGCTGCGTACGGCACGCCGGATGTCCGGTGGATCCGGGTTGCTGGCTGTAATGGCCGACTGCGAGCGTGGCTTGGGCCGTCCCGAGCGCGCGATCGAGCTCGGCCGTAGCGACGAGGCGCGCGCCCTGCGGGGTGACGACGCCACCGAACTGCGGATGGTTGTCGCCGGCGCGCGAATGGACCTCGGCCAATACGACCAAGCCGTCGTGACCTTGCAGACCTCGGATCTCGAGCCGTCCAGGACCGGCTCCGCCGCGGCGCGCCTGTTCTACGCCTATGCCGACGCCCTTGTCGCCGCGGGCCGTACCGACGAGGGCCTCACCTGGTTCCTCAACGCCGCCTCGGCCGATCTCGACGGAGAGACGGACGCCGAAGAACGTGCCGCCGAACTCACGGGCGACAACGACTTCTGACCTCGGCGCCGATCGTGGTTGTTCGCGTCGCCACGGTGGCTTACCCGCGGGGACGGGCGATGCGTGTGCCCGCACGGATTCGGCTGTGCCCGCGGGCATGGGAGCAGGGCTGATCGGATCATCGGTAGCCGCGATCACTCGCCCGTGATCTGCGAACTTCCCTGCGGCGCTCGAGATCCGGTGCCACCCGAGTGGCTGACGCCACGTCTTTCCGGACCGCGCGCTGGCGTAGTGTCGGGTGTCTCGGACTTGCCGAGCGGATGGGCTGCCGGAGGGCCCGGCGGTGATGGGTCGGCGCGGCCGATCGGTGACACGGAGTGAGAGTGGTGTGAAGCGACTACGAGATCGCTACCGAGCCCTGCTGCTGGATCTGGACGGCACGCTGTATCGCGGGCACGAGGTGATCGAGGGGGCTCCGCAGGCACTGGCCGTGGAAGCACCCGTGGATCAGCGGCTGGTGTACGTCACGAACAATGCCAGCCGTGGGCCGCGGATCGTGGCCGCGCATCTGTCCGAACTCGGCTTCCCGGCGGCCGCCGACGATGTGGTGACCAGTGCCCAGGCGGCGGCGCGGTTGCTGGCCGAGCGGCTCGACCGTGGCGCGCCGGTCCTGGTCGTCGGCACCGACGACCTGGCCGCCGAGGTGGACGCGGTCGGGCTGCGACCGATCCGGCGCTACGACGGCGAAGCACCCGCCGCTGTGGTGCAAGGACATTCACCCCACACCGCGTGGCCCGACCTCGCCGAAGCCGCCTACGCCCTGCGTACGGACGCACTGTGGGTCGCGGCGAACACCGACCGGACGCTGCCGAACGAACGCGGCCTCGCGCCGGGCAACGGTGCGATGGTCGCCGCGCTGCGTGCCGCCTCCGATCGGGAGCCGATCGTGGCAGGCAAGCCGTATGCGCCGCTCATGGAGGACGCGCTCGTCCGGGCCGGTTCCCGTTCCGCGTTGGTGGTGGGCGACCGTCTCGACACCGATATCGAGGGGGCCAACCGGGTCGGCCTCGACTCGTTGCTGGTGCTCACCGGCGTCAGCACACTCGATGAACTGCGCAAAGCGCCGGACGGGCAGATTCCGACCTATGTCGCCGACTCGCTCGACGCCCTCAATCAGGTGGCCGTAGCCGCCGAGCCGGAAGCCGACCTCCGCGAGATGCTGCGGCGCAACCCCGGACGAGCTGTGACGATCCGCGCGTCCGATTCGGAAATCCGATAGCGTTGACGCCACGATGACTAGTCCTATACCTCGTCCGAACGGTTCCGGCACCGCCGGTGCGCAAGGTCTCCGCTCCGGGGCCCCGCTGCCCGGTCAGCACCTGCCGGGTGCGCAGGTCCGTCCGGAGCCTGCCGACCCGGATCGAATCCGCGGCGAGGTCGACAGCCTGCTCGCCGAACTCGACCGCCCCGGACGGGTCGCGCCCGCGTCCGACAGCGCCGAAGCCGGAGTCGACATCACCCGTCGCGCCCGAATCCTGGAGCAGGCACATGACGTGCTCGTACAGGCCTTGGCCACGGTGGACAAGATCTGAGGTGGCCAGACGCGCACGGGTGGACGCTGAACTGGTTCGCCGCGGGTTGGCGCGATCGCGAGAACACGCGGTCGAGCTGATCGGCGCGGGCCGCGTCCTGATAGCTGGAACGGTCGCGGTGAAGGCGGCGACCGCTGTAGAAGCGGGCACACCGCTGGTGATCCGTGCGGAGCCCGACGAGGTGTCCTGGGCCTCGCGCGGTGCGCACAAACTGCTCGGTGCGCTGGAGCGGTTCGAGCCGGACGGGCTGTCGGTGGCAGGCAAGCGCTGCCTGGACGCGGGCGCCTCGACCGGCGGGTTCACCGACGTTCTGTTGGCCAGGCAAGCACAGGAGGTCGTCGCGGTCGACGTCGGCTACGGTCAACTGGTGTGGCGCCTGCGCAACGACGAGCGGGTCCGGGTGTTCGACCGCACCAACGTGCGCAATCTGACGCCTGAAACCATCGGCGGCACGGTCGAAGTGGTGGTGGGCGACCTGTCCTTCATTTCACTGAGCCTGGTGCTGCCCGCGCTGGCGGCCTGCGCGGCGCCGGGCGCCGACCTGCTGCCCATGGTGAAACCACAGTTCGAGGTCGGCAAGGAACGGGTCGGCTCCGGCGGTGTGGTGCGTGATCCGGCGCTGCGGGCCGACGCGGTGCGCACGGTGGCGGCGGCTGCCGCCGAGCTGGGCATGCGCACCGCCGGCGTCGTGGCGAGCCCGCTGCCGGGTCCGTCCGGGAATGTCGAATACTTCTTGTGGCTGCGCAACGACGGGCCGTTCGATTACGACGGCGAGCAGGTCGCTGCGCTCGTCGAGCGTGCGGTTGAGGAGGGTCCACAGTGAACGCGCCGGCCCAACCTTGCGGCAGGGAGATCCTGCTGGTGTCCCACCCCGGCCGCGCGGAGATCATCGAGACCGCCCACCGGGTGGCGAAGATCTTCGCCGACGCGGGCATCTGTCTGCGCGTGCTCGCCGACGAGGCGGACAGCACACGCTTCGCGGCCGAGCCGGGCGGCTACCCGGTACGCGTGGTCGAGCACAGCCCGGAGGCGGCGGTCGGTTGCGAGATAGTGCTCGCGCTCGGTGGCGATGGAACGTTCTTGCGTGCCGCCGAACTCGCGCGCCCGGCTGGTGTGCCGGTGCTGGGGATCAATCTCGGCCGCATCGGCTTTCTCACCGAGGCCGAGGCCGAGCACTTGGACGAGGCGCTCGCCCAGGTGGTGCGACACGACTACACCATCGAGCATCGGATGACGATCGACGTCACCGTCCGGATCGACGACGAGGTCGTCGAGAGCGGCTGGGCGCTGAACGAGGCGAGTATCGAAAACGCCTCGCGCATGGGCGTTCTGGAAGTGGTGCTGGAGGTCGACGGCCGGCCGGTGTCGTCGTTCGGCTGTGACGGCATTCTCATCTCGACGCCGACCGGATCGACCGCCTACGCCTTTTCCGCTGGTGGTCCGGTGGTGTGGCCGGAACTCGAAGCCTTGCTGGTGATTCCGAGCAATGCCCATGCCCTGTTCGCGCGGCCGCTGGTGACCAGCCCGGATTCACGGATCGCGGTCGAGTCGGTGGCGACCGGACACGATGCGATAGTTTTCCTGGACGGCAGGCGCACGCTCGCACTGCCCAGCGGTGGCCGGGTCGAAGCGGTTCGCGGCGCTCGACCGGTGCGCTGGGTGCGGCTGGACTCCGCACCGTTCGCCGACCGGATGGTGCGCAAGTTCCAATTGCCCGTGACAGGCTGGCGTGGCCGACGGCGAACGGAGAGCACAAGTGCTGACAGAGATCAGGATTGACGGGCTTGGCGTCATTTCCACCGCGACCGCGCAGTTCCATGCGGGACTGACCTGCCTGACCGGCGAGACCGGCGCGGGCAAGACCATGGTGGTGACCAGCCTGCATCTGCTCAGCGGTGCGCGCGCGGACGCGGGCCGGGTCCGGCTCGGCGCGTCCCGCGCCGTGGTGGAGGGCCGGTTCACCATCGACGACGTCAACGACGCCGCCCGCGCCGAGGTCGCGCGGGTGCTGGAGGCGGCCGCGGCCGAGCAGGACGACGACGGCAGCGTCATCGCGATCCGCACGGTCGGCAGCGATGGGCGCTCGCGCGCGCATCTGGGTGGCCGCGGCGTCCCCGCCTCGGTGCTGGCCGATTTCACCGCGCCCGTGCTGACCGTGCACGGCCAGAACGATCAGCTGCGTTTGCAGCGCCCGGATCAGCAGTTGTCGGCGCTGGACCAGTTCGCGGGCGACACCGTGGGCCCTCTGCTGCGGAAATATCAGGTGCTGCGCCGATCGTGGCTCGACGCCCGTACCGAGCTGCTCGAACGTACCGCGCGCAGCAGGGAATTGGCCCTCGAGGCCGAGCGACTCGAGCACTCGTTGAAGGAAATAGACGCCGTCGCTCCCGAACCCGGCGAAGACGTGCGCATCGTCGAGGAGGTGCGCAGGCTGAGCGATCTGGATTCGCTGCGGGAGGCGGCGGCCACCGCGCACGACGCGCTGGCCGGGCCGGCCGAGGCACCCGAAGAGGGTTCGGGAGCCCTGGAAGCGCTCGGCGCCGCGCGCGCCCGCATCGAAGCCGCCGACGATCCGGCGCTGGTCGCGCTCGCGCCGCGCTTGGCCGACGCCATCGCCGTGGTGGTGGACGTGACCACCGAGCTGAGCGGATACCTGTCCGACCTGCCTTCCGATCCGGGAGCGCTGGATTCGCTGCTCACCCGGCAGGCCGAATTGAAAACGCTGACCCGCAAATACGCGGCCGACATCGATGGCGTGCTGGCCTGGGCGGAGGAGGCGCGCACCCGGATCGGCTCGCTCGACGTCTCCGAGGAGGCGCTGGGCAAGCTGGCCGCCGAAGTGGACACCGCCGCCGAACGGGTGCGGGAGGCGGCGAAGAAGCTGAGCGCCGCGCGGAGTAAGGCTGCGGGGAAGCTGGCGACCGCGGTGAGCGCCGAGCTGGGCGGCCTGGCGATGGGCAAGGCGCGTCTGGAGGTCGAGGTGCGGCCGTTGCTCGCCGGAGCGCAGGAATCGGCGCCGCTCACCGTCGACGGCCAGGAATTGCACGCCGGCGCCACGGGCATCGATGAGGCCGAGTTCCGGCTTGCGGCGCATTCGGGCGCGCAGTCGTTGCCGCTGAGCAAGAGCGCGTCCGGCGGTGAGCTGTCGCGCGTGATGCTGGCGCTGGAAGTGGTGCTCGCCGGTTCCGATCACGGCGCGACCATGGTGTTCGACGAGGTGGACGCGGGTGTCGGCGGCCGAGCCGCGGTGGAGATCGGTCGCAGGCTGGCCCGGCTGGCGCGCACCCACCAGGTCATCGTGGTGACGCATCTGCCGCAGGTCGCGGCGTTCGCCGACACCCACCTCGTGGTCGACAAATCCGACGACGGCAAGGGCGCCGTGAACAGTGGCGTCCGGGCTCTCACCAATGATGAGCGGGTGGTCGAGCTGGCGCGCATGCTGGCCGGCCTCGAGGACACCGAGACCGGCCGGGCGCACGCGGAGGAACTGCTGGCGACGGCGCGCGCGGAGAAAGCGGGCGCCGAGGTGGCCGCGCGGTGAGTGGGCCGGTCAGCGCACCGCCTTCTGCGCACCCTTGATGAACTGGCCGATCAAGTTCTTCAGACCGAACTCCAGGACCTTGGCGGGCACCGGCAGCGATGGATCCGATTCCATCGTGTAGGAGACCAGGGTGCCGTTGTCGGCGTCGGTGAAGGTGACGATGCCGACGTGCCGCTTCACCGGCGCGCCCTTGACGATCTTGTACTCCATCCGCTCACCGGGCACGAGCTTGGTGATCTCCTCGGTGACGCCGACCGGGCCGAGTCCGATCAGGTGCTGCGCGCCGACGCCCTCCCGCTCGGTCAGGCCGGGCTTGACCAGCTTGACCTGGACCGGGATGTAGGGGCTGATGCTCTCGCGGTCGGCGAAGAGCCGGTACACGACCTCGCGCGGGGCGGCGATGACGGCGTCGACAGTGGTGCTGGCCATGAAATCTCCTCTTCCAGTTACGTGTGACCGGCAGCATATAGCTACAGCGGGCGCGGCTCGGTGATCGTGTCGTCCGCATCACAATCGGTGGCAAGCCGCCCGCCCGGCGGCCGTCCGGGCCGGTGCCGCTGCGAGCGTCCAGCGCGGAGGTCGATGGCCGGTGGCGGCGGGCATCGCGGACGCGCCGTCTCGAACTACGGATGACATCCGTGAGAGGCCGTGGGAATGATGCGGCGCTCGATGTCGGCTTCGGCGAGGGTGTACGCGTACAACCGTGGTTCGGCCCGGCAAAGCGAGTCCAATCCAATGGATTTCGAACTGCTCCGTTGTGTCGTACCCAACTGATGTCCGCAATGTCCGATTTATCATCTACTATTGAAGTCAGTAGATGAACGGCGGATGAATTCCGCCGGACAGCGGGAAGCATCGGGGCAAAGGGGCCATCATGTGCAGCGTTCTTCCAGCAACGACCGGGACGGGCGAGGTGCGGCGTTCCGGTCCGGCGCCGGGGCGAAGTCGGAAATCGTCGAAGAAGGGCGCATTCGCGCTGATCGTCGCCGGTCTCGCCGCCGGGACTGTGGTCGCGGCGGGCGGGGCTGCCGCGGAGTCGTTGTCCGGTTCCGATCATTCCGGTCGCTCGGGTTCGCACGGCGACTCGACGGGATGGCACCGGATCGACCCGTTCGGATACCAGCACACCGACCCGAATCCGTTGCGGCAGAACGAGCATCAGCATGCGCTGCGCGAGTACCACCGGAAGGGTGAGCCGCGGCCCGGCGAGAGTGGTGCCGGAGGCGGCACGGATGAAAAGGCCTGGTCCCGCACGCAGCGTCCGGACGGCAGTGGCTGGACCGTGTGCCGCCCGCAGGCGAAGTGGTGCTGACCGATGATCGGAATGTACGAGGGCGGCTGTGCCGGTGCGCGAGTGCCGAAGCTTATGACGCTGCTGGTGTTCACAATCGTGGCCGCGGGCGGATTCGTATTCGGATCCGCTACGGCCGCGGCAACCGGAGGCGACGGGAGTGCGAACTGCCTGTGGGCGGGTTCTGTTCATGCGCAGGGTAAGTCGGTCACGGCCGGTGGTTGGGACTTCCGATGCGGCATCGATGAGCGGGGCGCGTCGTACTGGTTCCGCGGCGCGGCCGCGCATGGGGCGAGCGCGGTGCCTAATCCGGGTGCGACGCAAAGTCCCGTCGGCTGGTTCAGCGCGGGAGCCCGGCAGCCCGGAACGGCGTACAACGACTATTGCGTCGGCAACCAGCTCATCGAGGGAATCGAGGATGTTTACCAAGCGGTCGTCCATCACGACGGCACAATGTCGTGGAAGGCCGCCGCTCCGATCTCCCAGTGGCGATTCGACCCGGGCGAGACCAGTCACGGGCGGTCGTGGCGCTCGGCAAGTCTCTGCGATGACGGCAATCTGACCTGATCGATCGCAGTGGGTCCGACTGGTGTAACGAAGAATTTGCCGATTATCTAATTCTCGACGTTGTCCGCGTGTACGGAGATCGGCGGAGAATTTGCGATTGCATTGCTGACTCGGCCCATTCTGCCGTTTTCCCGGCCCTGCGCCTGCGTCAAGGTAGCACTACTCCTAGTGCATCCCGGCTCTAAGAGGGGGTTTGGCGGAGGCAGGTGCCGGGTTATGTATGAGTACCGACGAGCGAGGATGATTGCCAACGTATAGCTCTGAACGTGATGCGCTCGACGAGACGGCGCGCCTCCACCAATGGTTGAGAGTTTGCGGTCATCATCGCTTGCATGAGGATGCCGGCGCTGTTGTCGCGAAACACCGAAACGCTGCCTGGTCTGATCGGAACGGCCCGGGTGGATCGCAACACCCGACGGCTGCTCGGGCGGGTCGGTCCGGGCGACATCGTCGTCCTCGACGAGATGGACCTCGACCGGATGACCGCCGACCGGCTGGTCGAGGCGCGCGTCGGCGCGGTGATCAACACCTCGCCATCCATTTCCGGCCGCTACCCGAACCTCGGCCCCGAGGCGCTCGTGGCCCACGGGATAATGCTGCTCGACACGGTGAGCTCGGATGCGTTCAAGAAGATCAAGGACGGCGTCAAGGTCCGTATCGATGACGGTGTGGTCTACGCAGACAAGCTGATCAAGAAGGAGCCGGAGGTCCTCGTCGAGGGCATCGAGCTCACCGAGTCCGCCATCGCGGAGCGCATGCTCGAGGCGCGCAACGGCCTGGCCGATCACCTCGAGGCGTTCGCGGGCAACACCATCGAATTCATCCGCACCGAGAGCGCGCTGCTCATCGACGGGTTCGGCGTTCCGGAGCTGGATCTGGTGATGAAACACCGGCACGTGGTGGTGGTCGCCGACGGCCCGGAGCACGCCGAGGATCTGCAGCGGCTCAAGCCGTTCATCAAGGAGTACGCCCCGATCCTGATCGGCGTCGGCCGCGGCGCCGACACGCTGCGCAGGCGCGGATACCGGCCCGACGTCATCGTGGGCGACCCCGAGGAGATCACCACCGCCACCATGAAATGCGGCGCCGAGGTGATCCTGCCCGCCGACACCGACGGGCACGCCAAGGGGCTCGAACGCATCCAGGACCTCGGCATCGGCGCGACGACCTTCCCCTCCTCGGGTTCGGCCGCCGATCTGGCGCTGCTGCTGGCCGACCATCACGGCGCCGCGCTGATCGTCACCGCGGGAGCGCCCGCCTCGCTCGACGATTTCTTCGACCGGGGCCGCCGCGACAGCAATCCGGCCACCTTCCTCACCCGGCTCAAGGTCGGTACGAAGCTGATGGACGCCAAAGCCGTGGCCACCCTGTACCGCAACCGCGTGACCGGAGTCGCCGTCGCGCTGGTGGTGCTCGCCGCGCTGGTCGCGGTGATCGTCGTATTGCTGGCGTCCAACAGCGGCGGGGACGTCGTGGATTGGGGTGTGGACACCTGGAACCGCCTCGCGCGGTGGGCGCAGGGGCAAGCCGGATCTCGGGAATTCTGAGGAGAACGATGATTTCGATGCGCCAGCATGCCATCTCGATCGTCGCGATCTTTCTCGCGCTCGCGATCGGTGTGGTGCTCGGATCCCAGACGCTCGCGGCCGACCTGCTGTCGGCACTGCGGGCGGACAAGACCGACCTGCGCCAGCAGGTCGACATCCTGACCGAGCAGAACCGGCGGCTCGGCGAGCAGACGGTTGCCGCCGACCGGTTCATCGCCGGGTCCTCGGGTCGCATTCTCGGCGGCGCGCTCAGCGACCGCAGCGTCGTCGTGTTCACGACTCCGGACGCGGATCCGGGAGACGTCGAGGCGGTGACGAAGGAGCTCGAGGTCGCCGGCGCGGCCGTCACCGGCCGGATCGCGCTGACCGAGGCGTTCGTCGACGCCACCGAGGGCGATCGGATGCGCTCGGCCGTCACGAACGTCATCCCGGCCGGGGCGCAGCTGCGGACCGGCGCGGTGGACCAGGGCAGCATGGCCGGTGATCTGCTCGGCCTGGTCCTTCTGGTCGACCCGGCCAGCGGGCAAACCCGGAGCACTCCGGAGGAGCTCGGGCTGGTCTTGGAGACCCTGCGCGGCGGCGGCTTCCTCGCCTACGGCGACACGCCGGTGCGGCCCGCGCAGCTCGCGGTCGTGATCACCGGCAACGGCGTCGCTGCCGAAGAGGGCGGTGTCGGCGTCGATACCGCGCGTTTCGCGGGTGCCCTGCGCGGCCGCGGTGCGGGCGTGGTCCTCGCAGGCCGCGCGGGCGCCGCCGACGGGCAGGGGCCGATCGCCGTGGTCCGCACCGACGCCGCGCTCGCGGCCCAGGTGAGCACCGTCGACAATCTGGAGCGGGAATTAGGGCGGATCACGACCGTGCTCGCGCTCGGTGAGCAGCTCAACGGTGGCGCCGGACGCTATGGCACCGGCGCAAAAGCCACCGCCCTCACTCTGGCCGCGGTTCCGGGCTGACCGGACGGGAGGCCGCCGCCGGAGGTCCGGAGGATTGTCGAAGACCACCGGTGACCGTAACGCGATCCGGCTCACACTTCGGCTCCGAGTGCTCTGATCTCCGCTCCGGCGATCGTCGGGCAAACGCGCGTGGCATTCGAACGGACGGGCGGATTCATGTTACCGTGAAGACCCGTGGGTCAAACACGGATTCAGGCGCGAACGGCCACGAAGCACATCTTCGTCAGCGGTGGTGTCGCCTCCTCATTGGGTAAAGGTCTTACCGCCTCCAGCCTCGGTCAGCTGTTGACGGCGCGTGGGCTGCGCGTCACGATGCAGAAACTCGACCCGTATCTGAACGTCGATCCCGGCACGATGAACCCCTTCCAGCACGGCGAGGTGTTCGTGACGGAGGACGGCGCGGAAACCGACCTGGACGTCGGCCACTACGAGCGGTTCCTCGACCGGGATCTGTCCCGGGACGCGAATGTGACCACTGGGCAAATCTATTCGTCGGTCATCGCCAAGGAGCGCCGCGGCGAGTATCTCGGCGACACGGTGCAGGTGATCCCGCACATCACCGACGAGATCAAGAACCGGATCCTCGCCATGCGCGGCCCGGATCTGCAGGGCCAGACCCCGGACGTGGTGATCACCGAGATCGGCGGCACCGTCGGCGACATCGAGTCGCAGCCGTTCCTGGAGGCCGCCCGCCAGATCCGCCACGACGTCGGACGGGACAACGTCTTCTTCCTGCACGTATCGCTGGTGCCCTACCTCGCGCCCTCCGGTGAGCTGAAGACCAAGCCGACTCAGCACTCCGTGGCGGCGTTGCGCAATATCGGCATCCAGCCCGATGCGCTGATCCTGCGCTGTGATCGCGAGGTTCCACAGGCGCTGAAGAGCAAGATCGCGCTGATGTGCGACGTCGAGGTGGACGCCTGTATCTCCACGCCGGACGCGCCGTCGATCTACGACATCCCGCGGGTGCTGCACCGGGAAGGTCTGGACGCCTACGTGGTGCGCAGGCTGGGCCTGCCGTTCCGCGACGTGGACTGGACCGTGTGGGGCGACCTGCTCGACCGCGTGCACTCGCCGCGCGAGACGGTCGAGGTGGCGCTGGTCGGCAAGTACGTCGACCTGCCCGACGCCTATCTCTCGGTCACCGAGGCGCTGCGCGCGGGCGGTTTCGCCTCGCGCGCCAAGGTGAACATCCGCTGGGTGCCCTCCGACGAGTGCGAGACCCCCTCCGGCGCCCAGCACGCGCTGCGCGACGTGGACGCCGTCCTGATTCCCGGTGGCTTCGGCATCCGCGGCATCGAGGGCAAGGTCGGCGCGATCCACTACGCGCGCACCCGTGGTATCCCGCTGCTCGGCCTGTGTCTCGGGCTGCAGTGCGTCGTGATCGAGGCGGCGCGCACGGTGGGGCTGGCGGAGGCCAACTCGGCCGAATTCGAGCCGGACACCCCGCATCCGGTCATCTCGACCATGGCCGACCAGGAGCAGGCCGTGGCAGGTGAGGCCGACCTCGGCGGCACCATGCGGCTGGGCGCCTACCCGGCGACCTTGGCGAAGGGCTCGGTCGTCGCCCAGGCCTACGGCAGCGAGCAGGTCTCCGAGCGTCATCGCCACCGCTACGAGGTGAACAACGCCTACCGCGGCAAGATCGCCCAGAGCGGGTTGAAGTTCAGCGGCACCTCGCCGGACGGGCACCTGGTCGAGTTCGTGGAGCTGCCCGCCGACGTGCATCCGTTCTTCGTCGCCACGCAGGCGCACCCGGAGTTGAAGAGCCGTCCCACCCGCCCGCATCCGCTGTTCGCGGCGCTCATCTCGGCGGCGCTGAGATACAAAGCGGCCGAACGTCTCCCGGTGGACATCCCGGGTGAAGAACTGGCGGGTGCGGCGGAACAGGCGTAACGGTATGACAAACGGGGGCGCTGCCGAGCCGGGCAGCCACGACTTCGAGATCGTTTCCGGCAAGACCGTCTACAGCGGCGCGATCCTCGCGTTGCGGCTCGACCAGGTGCGCATGCCGGGCGGCCGGGTCGTCGAGCGCGAGGTGATCGAGCACCACGGTGCCGTCGCCGTGACCGCGATCGATGACGACGGCAACGTGGTGCTGATCAATCAATATCGCCACCCGATCGGCAGGCGGCTGCTCGAACTGCCCGCCGGCCTGCTCGACGTGCCCGGCGAGGATCCGCTGCTCGCGGCTCGCCGTGAGCTGGCCGAGGAAACCGGGCTGGCCGCCCGGGAATGGGCGGTGCTGGTGGACGTGGCGCTCTCGCCCGGGTTCACCGACGAGGCGCTGCGGGTCTACCTGGCGCGCGGTCTGTACGAAACCGAGCGTCCGGAGCCGGAATTCGAGGAGGCGGACCTGGAAGTGGTCCGTATGCCGGTCGAGGCCGCGGTCCGCGCGGCGCTGAGCGGGGAGATCGTCAACGCCACGGCGGTCGCGGGCGTGCTCGCGCTGGCGGCCGCGCGGGCGGGCGGCATCGAGTTGCGGCCGCCGGACGCACCCTGGGACGGTCAGCCGACGACCTTCCTCCGCCGCAAGGCGGAGAAGTCCGAAGACTGACCGGGGAAGTGCTCGGTCGCGAGCTCGACGCCTATCTCGACCACCTCGCCGTCGAGCGCGGCGTCGCGCCCAACACCTTGGGCGCCTACCGGCGTGACCTCGGTCGCTATCTGGATTTCCTGACCGGGCGCGGCATCGGCTCGCTCGACCGGGTCGCCGAATCCGACGTCGCGGAGTTCACCATGGCGCTGCGCTCGGGCGGTCACGGGCACCCGCCGCTGGCGGCGAGTTCGGTGGCTCGCGCGCTGATCGCGGTGCGCGGCTGGCATCGCTTCGCCGCCGCGGAGGGACTGACCGACACCGACGTGGCGCACGCGGTGAAGCCGCCCGCGCCGGGACGCAGGTTGCCCAAGGCGCTGCCCTACGACCAGGTACTGCGATTGCTGGAGGCGGCGGGCGGTAGCTCCGCAGACGCCGCGACGGGCGTCGACGGCGGACCTCGAGGCCTGCGCGACCGGGCGCTGCTGGAATTGCTGTATTCCACCGGCGCCCGGATCTCGGAAACGGTCGGGTTGGACGTCGATGATCTCGACCTGGAGGAACGGTCGGTCGTGCTACGCGGCAAAGGCGGCAAACAGCGCCTGGTGCCGATCGGACGGCCCGCGCTGGCCGCGGTGGACGCCTACCTGGTCCGGGGACGGCCTGTGCTGGCCGCGCGAGGAAAGGGCAACGCCGGGGCACTCTTCCTGAACGTCCGGGGCGCCCGGCTGTCCCGGCAGAGCGCCTGGCAGGTCCTGCACACCGCCGCCGAACGCGCGGGCATCGCGGCGGCGGTGTCGCCGCACACGCTGCGCCACTCCTTCGCCACCCATTTGCTCGACGGTGGCGCGGACGTCAGGGTGGTACAGGAACTGCTCGGTCACGCCTCGGTGACCACGACCCAGATCTACACACTGGTCACGGTCAACACCTTGCGTGAAGTCTGGGCCACCGCGCACCCCCGCGCCCGGTGAGGTCGTCTTCGCGAGTCCGGTTGTGCGCCGACGGATTCGACAGGCCGAGGGCGCTCATTTTTCGTCGACGGCGCCCTGAGCGCAGTAGCTGAGGGTGGCCTGGTGGTGATTCCGCCGGGCGCCGTGCGCGCCTTCGGCGCCACCACCGACGGGCCCGCCGAGTTCCTGGCGGTGCTCACACCCGGTATCGTCCGCTTCGAATACTTCAGGCAACTCGGCCGGATCGCACGCGGGGAGGCGGACTGGGGCAGCATGGACGAATTGAACGACCGGTTCGACGTCCATTTCGATGGCGGACCGCAGTGGCGCTGACCAGCGTCGGACGAACACGCCGCGCGCAGGCGCGGCACTCGAGTGCCGTCAAGCGGTAGCGTTTATCGAGAGCTGGACCGCACGAAAGCGAGGTCGGCCCTGATCGGCCTCGCTACGCTCGGCGAGGCAACGGGCAGGAACGTATAAGGAGCAGCGGATCGTGACGACAGCCGGAGCGGCAGAGCCGCCGATGGGTGCTGGGGCGGAGCCGCTTACGGGCTCGCGACCGGGTCCGTACTCGGACGCCGCGGCGGAAACGCTGTGGGGCCACGGAGTCGAGCCGGTCCCGGACGACGCGACGCTCGGCCCGACCGGACGGCCGTTGCGGCTGGTGCCGGACCCGCCGCCGGTCGGCCAGCACGGTGACGCGCTGATCGTGGCCATGTGCAATCAGAAGGGCGGGGTCGGCAAGACCACCTCCACCATCAATCTCGGTGCCGCGTTGGCCGAGTACGGTCGTCGCGTGCTGCTCGTCGATCTGGACCCGCAGGGCGCGCTCTCGGCCGGTCTCGGCGTCGCCCACCACGATCTCGACTCGACCGTGCACGATCTGCTCATCGGTTCCAAAGTGTCCATCGACGACGTGCTGATGCAGACCCGTGTCGAGAATCTGGACCTGCTGCCGAGCAACATCGACCTCTCCGCCGCGGAGATACAACTCGTCAACGAGGTGGGGCGGGAACAGTCGCTCGGCCGCGCGCTCGAGAAGGTGCGCAGCCGCTACGACTACATCCTCATCGACTGCCAGCCCTCGCTCGGCCTGCTCACGGTCAACGCACTCGCCTGCTCGGACGGCGTGATCATCCCGATGGAATGCGAGTACTTCTCGCTGCGCGGGCTCGCGCTGCTCAACGACACCGTCGAGAAGGTGCGGGACCGGCTGAACCCTCGGTTGAGCCTGTACGGAATAGTGGTCACCATGTTCGACTCTCGACTGCTGCATTCCCGCCAGGTCATGGCGCGTGTCGTCGAGGTGTTCGGTGAGCTGGTCTACGACACCGCCATCGCGCGCACCGTCCGTTTCCCGGACGCCAGTGTCGCGGGCGAGCCCATCACCACATGGGCGCCCAAATCGAGTGGCGCCGAAGCGTATCGGTCGATGGCCAGGGAAGTCATCCACCGATCCGGCCGGTGAGCGGCCGCTCCGACCCCTCGTCTGCGTCCCACCACAACCCGTCCGGCCAGGGGTCTTCCGCGGCCGGACCGACATCCCCACCGGACGACCGCGCGCCCGATGCCGGAGGGCTCGACCCGGCCGCTCCGGCGAACGCTCCCGCGCTCGGAAACGCGGCGGCCGCGTTCGTCGCGGCAGGCCGGGACGCGGCGCCGCGGCGCCCGAACCCGGCCGTCGCCACCGGACGGACCCCGCCGGAGTCGGACAACGACGACCCATCCCCGGGGGACAGCGCGGACGAACCGTTCACGAAACCATCCCCGCAGCGCATCGAGCCGGTCGCGCGGGAGGTCGCCGAGCCGCAGGCCGATCGGCCCCCCGTTGCGGCCATACCCGACTCTGCGTCGGAGGTGGCGGGCTCAGCGCTGGAGGTACACGGCTCCGCGCTGGACGCCACAGGTTCTGCGGCGGCGACCTCCAGCCCCGCGCCGGAGGTCGCCGATCTTGCCCCGGAGGCATTCGCCCCTGCGGCGCAGGTACGCGGTGTTGCGTCACAGGCAAGCGGCCGTGTGTCGGAGGCATCTGGTCCTGTGTCGGGCGTGGCCGGTCCTGGGCCGCAGGTACGCGGTGTCGCGTCACAGGCAAGCGGCCGTGTGTCGGAGGTATCCGGTTCTGCGCCGGGTGTCGTCGGTTCTGTGTCGGATGTCGCCGGTCCTGCTTCGGACGCGGCCGGCTCCGGGCCGGACGTACGGCCGGTGGGGGAGACGTCGATGGACGAGCCGCGGGCGTCCGGATTCCGGCTGCGGCTGAGCAACTTCGAGGGGCCGTTCGACCTGCTGCTGAGCCTGATCAGCTCGCGCAAGCTGGACGTCACCGAGGTGGCGTTGCACAAGGTCACCGACGAGTTCATCGCCTACACCAAGGCGCTGACCGCCGGCATGGCGCGGCAGAATACGTTGCGCGCGGACAAGATTCTGGATCAGACCACGGAATTCCTGGTCGTCGCCGCCACGTTGCTCGATCTGAAGGCGGCGCGCCTGCTGCCGTCGGGGGAGATGACCGACGCCGACGACCTCGAGCTGCTCGAGGCGCGCGACCTGCTGTTCGCCCGGCTGCTGCAATACCGCGCGTTCAAGCAGGTCGCCGAACTGCTCGGCGAGCTGGAGGCGGCCGCGCTGCGCCGCTATCCCCGCGCGGTCGGGCTGGAGGAGCGCTACGCCGGCCTGCTGCCCGAGGTTAGGCTGGGTGTCGGGGCGGCCGAGTTCGCCGAGATCGCCGCGGCGGCCTTCCGGCCCCGTCCGGTACCCAAGGTCGGCCTCGACCACTTGCACACGCACGCGATCTCGGTGGCCGAGCAGGCGGCACTGGTGCTGGAGCGGCTCAAACAGCGTGGTGCGGGTGCGTGGACCTCTTTCGGTGAGCTGGTCGCCGACTGCGAGGTCCCGGTCCAGATCGTCGCCCGCTTCCTGGCGCTGCTCGAGCTGTATCGCGGCAAGACGATCGAGTTCGACCAGCCCGATCCGCTCGGTCCCCTGGCGGTCAGCTGGATCGGCGACGAGGCCGCGCAACAGGCGGACACTGTGACGATCGAGGAGGATTACGGGTGAGCGAGCACAGCGCGCGATCGCGCCCGAGCCGCGGCGAGGCGCCGTCGTGAGTGAGACAGTGGTGGAACTCACTCCCGAGCCGCTGGAGGACGCCGATCTGCGTTCGGCGCTGGAGGCCATGTTGCTGGTCATCGACGCTCCCGCGCCGGTGGACCAGCTCGCGGCCGCCCTCGGCGACAGCCCGGAGCGGGTCGAGCACACCCTGCGTGCGATGTCCGCGGAGCTGTCGGCGCGATCCAGCGGGATAGATCTGCGTTTCGTCGGTGACGGCTGGCGCTTCTATACTCGCAGCGAGTACGCGCCGTATGTGGAACGGATGCTGCTCGACGGCTCCCGATCGAAACTGACCCGGGCGGCGTTGGAAACGCTGGCGGTGGTGGCATACCGTCAGCCGGTGACCAGGACCAGGGTCAGCGCGGTGCGCGGCGTGAACGTCGACGGGGTGATGCGCACACTGCTGGCCAGGGGCTTGATCGCCGAGGCAGGCGTCGACCCGGAGACCAACGGGACGCTGTACCGCACCACCGAGCTGTTCCTGGAACGGATCGGGCTCGCTTCGCTGAGCGACCTGCCGCCACTGGCGCCCCTGCTTCCGGGCGTCGACCTGATCGACGAGATCAACGAGAGCCTGGAGACGGACCCCCGCTACACCAGGTTGAGGAAACCCGCCGAGGCCGATTTGGACCTCGGTACCGAAGAATGACAGGACATCATGAATACGCCCGCTCGCCGAGATGGCACACCGGATCGTAGGAAACGCGGCGCACAGCCCGAACGAGGCGGCGCGAGCCGCAACTCGAGTTCGCGCGACGCCCGTTCGGCCCAACGGGGCACCACCGCCCGTGGCGGCCAGCAGGCAGGCGCAGGCCGCGGATCCGCCCAGCGCGGATCGGGCCAGGCTCCCAGCCCGCAGCGGCACCCGGCCCCGGCCGGCAAGAAGAAGCCCAAGCCGCAGCGACAGGTCACGGCGCCGCCGCTGTTGAGCAACGCCAAGCCCGCGCGCCACCAGAACGTAGAGCCCGACGCGTCGGGCGGTCACGCCAAACTCCCCTGGGGCGAAGGCGAGCGGTTGCAGAAAGTTCTCGCCAAGGCGGGCGTCGCGTCGCGGCGGGCCGCCGAGGAGATGATCGCGCAGGGCCGCGTCGAGGTCGACGGCATGATCGTGCGCGAGCAGGGCCTGCGCATCGACCCGCAGCACGCCGTGGTGCGCGTCGACGGCACCCGCGTGGTGGTGCGCGAGGAACTGGTGCACGTCGCACTGAACAAGCCCAAGGGCTGGCAGTCCACCATGTCCGACGATCTCGGGCGCCCCTGCGTCGGCGACATCGTGGCGGAGCGTATCGCCGCTGGTCAGCGCCTTTTCCACGTCGGAAGGCTGGATGCCGACACCGAGGGCCTGCTGCTGCTCACCAACGACGGCGATCTGGCGCACCGGCTCATGCACCCGTCCTTCGAGGTCTCCAAGACCTACCTGGCCACCGTGCAGGGCGAGGTGAACAACCGCGCGGTCGGCAAGCGGTTGAAGGAAGGCGTCGAGTTGGAGGACGGTCCCGCGAAGGTCGACCGCTTCCAGGTGCTCGAGCTGGGTGAGGGACGTTCCTTGGTGAAGCTGGTGTTGCACGAGGGACGTAAGCACATCGTGCGCCGCCTGCTCGACGCGGTGGGCCATCCGGTCATCCGGTTGGTCCGCACGAATATCGGCCCGGTCGCGCTGGGCGACCAACGGCCCGGCACGCTGCGGGTGCTCGGCCGCGATGAAATCGGCAAACTCTACGAGGCGGTGTCGTTGTGAACGGTGTGGAGATCCCGGTGCAGGCGCCGGCGCGGATGGCCGGTACGAGCCCGCTGGTGATCGCCATGGACGGGCCGTCGGGCACCGGGAAGTCGAGCGTGTCGCGGCGCCTTGCCACCCGGCTCGGCGCCCGCTACCTCGACACCGGCGCGATGTACCGGGTGGCGACGCTGCGCGTGTTGCGCGCGGGCATCGAACTGACCGATACCGCGGCCATCGCCGCCGCGGTGAAGGAACTGCCGCTGTCCGTCGGCACCGATCCAAGTCGCGAGGTGATCGAACTCGACGGCGAGGACGTGCGCTCGGAGATTCGCGGCGACGCCGTCACCAAGGCGGTGTCCGCGGTGTCCGCGGTGGCCGAGGTGCGTGACCTGCTCGTCGCCATGCAGCGCGACATCACGGCGACCGCCGGGCGGATCGTGGTGGAGGGTCGCGACATCGGCACCGTCGTGCTGCCCGCCGCGGACGCCAAGATCTATCTGACCGCTTCCGCCGAGGCGCGGGCAAACCGGCGCAATCAGCAGAACATCGCCGAGGGCCGGGGCGACGACTACGCGGGCGTGCTCGCCGACGTGCAGCGCCGCGACACCCTCGACTCGACCCGCAAGGTGTCCCCGCTGCGCCCGGCCGAGGACGCGGTGAGCGTCGACACCAGCGAACTGTCCATGGACGAGGTTATCGACGAGCTGTATCGCGTTGTCGCGCAGCAGGTCTCGGCGTACCGGACCGGAGGTGACCGATGAACGAGGACGTGCTGGCAGGCGACGGCGTCTGGAGCGACGAGGCCGACTGGGAGCTGGCCGAACTCGAGGGCGAATTCGAGGACGTGGCGCACGTCGCGATGCCGACGCTCGCGGTGGTCGGCCGCCCGAACGTGGGCAAATCGACGCTGGTGAACCGGATCCTCGGCCGCCGTGAAGCGGTCGTGGAGGACATTCCCGGCGTGACCCGCGACCGTGTGTCCTACGAGGCGAATTGGGCGGGTCGCCGTTTTCTCGTCCAGGACACCGGTGGCTGGGAGCCCGACGCGAAGGGGCTGCAGCAATCGGTGGCCCGCCAGGCCGAACTGGCCATGCATACCGCCGACGCGATCCTGCTCGTGGTCGACGCCGTCGTGGGCGCCACCGCCACCGACGAGGCGGCGGTGCGGAAACTGCGCCGCTCCGCAGTCCCGGTCATCCTGGTCGCCAACAAGGTCGACGACCAGCGGGTGGAATCGGAAGCGGCGGCGCTGTGGTCGCTCGGACTCGGCGAGCCGCGCATGGTCAGCGCCGCGCACGGCCGCGGCACCGGCGACCTGCTCGACGATGTGCTCGCCGTGCTCCCCGAGACGCCGCGCGAGGGGACCGGCGGCGTCGGCCCGCGTCGTGTGGCGCTGGTCGGCAAGCCGAACGTCGGCAAGTCGAGCCTGTTGAACAAACTGGCCGACGACGAACGCTCCGTGGTGCACGATGTCGCGGGCACCACGGTCGACCCGGTCGACTCCCTCGTCGAGTTGGGCGGCAAGGTGTGGAAGTTCATCGACACCGCCGGGTTGCGCCGCAAGGTGAGCAATGCCAGCGGCACCGAGTTCTACGCCTCGCTGCGCACCAAGTCCGCACTGGAGGCATCGGAGGTGGCGATCATGTTGATCGACGCCTCGCAGCCGATCACCGAACAGGATCTGCGGGTGATCAGCTTGGTCGCCGATTCCGGGCGGGCACTGGTGCTGGCGTTCAACAAGTGGGATCTGGTCGACGAGGATCGCCGTCTGCAACTGGACCGTGAGGTCGACCGCGATCTGGTCCGGGTGCCGTGGGCTCAGCGGGTGAACATCTCCGCGCACACCGGCCGCGCGGTGCAGAAGCTGGTGCCCGCCATGGAGACCGCGCTCGAGTCCTGGGACAAGCGCATCTCGACGGGCAGGCTCAACACCTGGCTGAAGGAAGTGATCGCCGCGACCCCGCCGCCGATGCGCGGTGGCAGGCTGCCCCGCGTGCTGTTCGCCACGCAGGCGACCACGCGGCCGCCCACGTTCGTGCTGTTCTCCACCGGGTTCCTGGAGGCGGGTTACCGGCGCTTCCTGGAGCGCAGGTTGCGCGAGGAGTTCGGTTTCGACGGCTCGCCGGTGCGCATCTCGGTGCGGGTGCGGGAGAAGCGGGACCGCAGGAAATAGCGAGCACTTGGCTAACTTTTGGCGATCGTTATCGACAGTCGGCCTTTCGGGAAATTTCCTAGTAGAAGACCTTTTCTTCTCGGGTAGATGACGATCTGCGCGTAGGTATCGCGATGATGGCAAATGACTGGCATCATCCGGTTATGGTCACTCCCAGCGTGCTGCCGGAACCGCCGGCCGTCCTGACTCCGTTCGAGACGGGATGGCCCGTGCGTCTCGCCGATACCGACCGCGACCAGCGGCTGCGGCTCGACGGGGTCGCGCGCTACCTCCAGGACGTCGGGTACGACCATCTCGATGTCCTGGAGGACGGCGACATCCATCGACTGTGGGTGATCCGCAGGACGGTGGTCGACGCGCTCAAGCCTCTCGCGTTCGGAGAGTGGGCGACCCTGCGGCGCTGGCCCTCGGCGACATCCACCCGGTGGTGCACGATGCGGGTCCAGATCTGCGGAAGTGCGGGCGGTCTGGTGGAGACCGAGAGCTTCCTGATCCATTTCGGCACCGAATCGGGGGTCCCGGCCCGGATGAGCGACCGGTTCCTCGCGCCCATGCTGGCCTGCACGACCGAGCATCGGCTGCGCTGGAAGGCCGAGCTCACCGATCCCATGCCCGCCGTAGGCGAGCCCGGTGTACAGGTGCGGCGTTTCCCGCTGCGGGTCACCGACATAGACCTGCTCGACCATATGAACAACGCGGTCTATCTCACCGCCCTCGAAGAAGTGCTCGCCGATCACACCGAGTTGAAGTCCGTTCCGCACCGCGTGGTGGTCGAGTACGGCAAGCCGGTGCGGTCCGGCGAGGACGTCGAGCTTGTCGCCCGGCGCACCGACTCCAGCCTGGACGTATGGTTCGCGGTCGGCGCCGACTGCCGGGCGATCGCCCGCGTCACCCCGCGCTAACGGGCCAGTTCCTCGACGGTGGCGTGGGCGCCTCTGGTGCGCAGGCTGTCCAGCGCCGCCAGATACGCGGTCACGAACCGGGGGTGATCGATCAGGTCACCGAACAGCGAGCGCTCGCCCAGGAAGGCGGTGGGCTGCTCGCGTTGCCGCCGCGCGAGTGGCGTCAGCCGGTCACGGAGCCGGTCGACGATCTCGATCGCCGCCCCGCGCTCGTCGACACCCTCGGCATAGCGTGCCCAGCTCGCGACGACCGCCGCCGCGCAGTCGATCGCGCCGCCGGTGGCGAGCTGCGCTCGGACCACCGGCAGTAACCACTTCGGGATCCGGTCGGAGGATTCGGCGCACAGCCGGGCGATGGTGTCGCCGATCGCGGGATTGGCGAACCGGTCGAGCAGCGTCCGCTTGTAGGCGTCCAGGTCGACCCCGGGCACCGGACGCAGCGTCGGCGTCGCTTCGGCGTCCATGTAGCGCAGCAGGAAGCGCCGGAAGGCCGGGTCCTGTGCGGCTTCGTGGACGAGCCGGTAGCCGCTCAGATATCCGAAGTAGCACAGCGCCTGGTGGCTCGCGTTCAGCAGCCGCAGTTTCATCAGTTCGTATGGGGTGACGTCCTCGACGACTTGCACCCCGACTTCCTCGAAGGCCGGGCGGCCGAGTCCGAACGAATCCTCCAGCACCCACTGTGCGAACGGCTCGGTCACCACCGGCCAGCGGTCGGCGAGCCCGTACCGCCGCTCGATCTCACCGGTCGCCCCGGCGGGAGTCACCGGGGTGATCCGGTCCACCATCGAATTCGGGAAGTGCACCTGCTCCGCCAGCAGAGTTCCGAGCGCGGGATCACGCAGTGCGGCGAAGGCGCCGAACATCCGGCGCGCGACGTCCCCGTTGCCCTCGATGTTGTCGCAGGACAGCACGGTGAACGGCGCGATACCCCGGGATCGGCGCCGCACGAGCGCTTCGGTGACGAGCCCGAAAACCGTGGCGGGCGGCGCGTCCCCGGCGAGATCGGCGCGGATGGCGGGGTCGTCGGCGTCGAATTCCCCGGTGGCGGCGTCGATGTGGTAGCCGCCCTCGGTGATGGTGAGCGAGACGATCCGGGTGGCCGGATCGGTGAGCTTCGCCACGACGGCCCCGGGATCCTCCGGCGCGTACCGGTACTCGACGAGGGAGCCGATCGTGCGTGTGGTCCAGGTGCCGTCCGGCGCGACCGCCGACAGCGTGTACAAACCGTCCTGCGCCCGGAGCACATCGCGCATCCGGCGGTCACCGGGCAGCACGCCGACCCCGCAGATGCCCCAGGTCTGCCCGAGCCCGCGTTCGAGCAGGCGGTCGACGTACATCGCCTGGTGCGCTCGATGGAACCCGCCGACCCCGAAATGCACTATGCCGGTGGAGATCCGGGATCGGTCATAAGTCGGGGTCGAGACGCGATCGGTGAATTCCGTCATGGTCGCCGCCCGTAAGGGCGTCACGGTCGGATCCGGCATCACGCACCTCCCCGTGTTGTGTGGATCACACTTTAGTGCAGTGGCGGTGCCGGATCGGCCGGATGCGGTCAGCTCGGCGGAGTCGGCAGCAGCGAGTCCAGCCCGTGGCGCCGGGCGCCGAGGACTCGCTCGGAATTCGCTCGCTCGACGTCCGCGGCGAATCCCGCGGTGCGCCACCGTCGCACGGCCAGCCGGGTGTCCTCTTCGATGAGATCGGCGTTGAGCGCGGCGGCGGCGGTCACGCCACCGGCGGCGGATTGCACCACCCCGGCCAGGATGTCGGTCACATTACCTGCTACCCAGACGCCGGGAACCGACGTGCGTCCACCGGCATCGGCCACCACGTGCGTGCCCGATCCCGAAGGGTGCTCGGCGGTCTCGACGCCGAGACCGATCAGCAAGCCGTCATGGGCGACCAGCCGCGGTGGGAGCGCCAGCGCCGCGATCGGCACCACGCGGCCGGATTCCAACCGGGCCCCGGAAAGGCGGTCGTCCACCACCTCTAGCGCGCGCACCGCACCGTCCACCACGGCGATGCCGCGAGCCGCGAGCCGCTCGGCCTGTTCCGCGGCCGGGGCGGGGGAGGTGTGCCGAAGCAGCGTCACTCGTGCACTCCACTGCCGGAACAGCAGCGCGTGGTGCACCGAGCCGAGCACGCCGATCGGCCGGTCGCGGATCTCCCAGCCGTGGCAGTACGGGCAGTGCACGACGTCGCGGCCCCATCGTTCCCGCAAGCCGTCGATCGGTGGCAGTTCGTCGACCAACCCGGTCGCGACGAGCAATCGGCGACCGTGCAACCGCTCGCCGCGGTCGGTGTCCACCACGAATCCGTCCGGGGTCCGCTCTGCCGTCGCGGCCCGCCCGTACCGGATCCGCCCGCCGTACTGCTCCACTTCCCGTGCGCCGATCGTCAGCAACGCCGTCGGCGCGATGCCGTCGCGCGTGAGCCACCCGTGCACACCCGCGGCGGGCGCGTTGCGTGGCTCGCGCGCGTCGAGGACGACCACCGAGCGGCGCGCCCGCGCCAAGGTCAGTGCCGCCGACAAACCGGCCGCTCCGCCGCCGATCACCACCACATCCACTTGCTTTTCTTCTGTCATGCCACACAGTGCCGAAGGTGCGGCCGAATCGGCAAATATTCTTGCTGAATCAGCAACCCGGGCCGAGGTTGCCTCGGCCCGCGACACTCTCGGTCCGCCATCCGGCCGTCGATTTCGCCACACTCGATCGTTTCCGTGCCCGAGACCGAAAGGGCCGGCCCTGAACCCGCGCGGTGCGCCGGGGCGTCCACCCCGTTCTCCCGGTCCGGGGACCTACCGGGAGGTTTATCGCGGCATGACTGGGTAGACCGTCGATACCCGGATCGACGGCAGAAAGGTTGAAACGATGTCCCAACCCATCACCAGTACCTTGGACCCGGAGCAGCAGCGCATCGCGGGCGAGACGCTGCAGGATACGGTGGTCGACCTGATCGACCTGTCGCTGATCGCGAAGCAGGCGCACTGGAACGTGGTCGGCTCCAACTTCCGCTCGGTGCACCTCGCTCTGGACGAATTGGTGACCGTGGCACGGGAGTTCACGGACGCGGCCGCCGAACGCGCCACCGCCGTCGGGGTCAGCCCGGACGGGCGCGCGGGGACCGTGGCCAAGGATTCCGGCGCGATCGGTATCGGCGAGGGCTGGCAGCAGGATACCGACATCATCGATGCGATCGTCGGCAACCTGGCCGCCGTGATCAAGCGGCTGCGCGAACGGATCGCGGCGACCGAGAAGGCCGATCCGGTGACCCAGGATCTGTTCTTGGCAATCGCGGCGCGACTGGAGCAGTTGCACTGGATGTGGCAAGCGCAGCTCGCCACAGTCTGATGCGGGTGATCACATGCGCGTTCGGCGCGCCCGCCACCGAGACCACCACGGTCGCGGTGCGGATCCCCGCCGACGCGCGACACCTGGCCCTGATCCGCGCGATGACGGACACCGTCTGCCTGGTCGCCGACGTCCCGCTCGACGCGGCCGCCGACATCCGATTGGCGATCAACGAGTCGGCCACCATGCTGCTGGCGGGCGTCGCGCCCGGCTCGGTGCTCGGCTGCGCGTTCACCTACGGCGCGGACCGGATGAGCGTGCGCGTCGACTCCGTCGCCGCGTTCGGCGACGAGGTGGCCCAAGGCGATCCGTTGAGCTGGGAACTCGTACGCCTGCTCACCAGTTCCCTGTCAATTTCTCGTGACTCTTTTGATTCCGAGATCGGCGGGTATCCGACCGTTATCGAATTCAGTTGGGAACGAGGGCCATTTGATGACACGTGAGTTCACGACCGACGGGAATGGCACGACGGGCCGTACGCGCGCCGGGGACAGCTACGACAACATCGAGCCGTGGTTCGAGAAGATGGCCTCGATGGAGGAGGGCGATCCGCACCGCGCCGCGCTGCGCGAGGAGGTGACGCGACGGTGTCTTCCGCTCGCCGAACACATCGCCCGCAAGTTCTCCGGCCGCGGTGAGTCCTATGAGGACCTGCTGCAGATCGCCCGGGTCGGGCTGGTGCTCGCGGTCGACCGATTCGACGTCTCCCGCGGCAGCTCCTTCCTCGGCTTCGCGGTTCCCACCATCATGGGCGAGGTGCGCAGGCACTTCCGGGATCACACCTGGTCCTTGCGAGTGCCGCGGCGGCTCAAGGAGATTCAGCTGCGCATCGGCCCGGCCACCGAGACGTTGTCGCATCGCCTCGGGCGGATGCCGACGGCACGCGAGATCGCCGAGGAATTGGACGTCGAGCTCGGCGAGGTCACCCAGGCACTCATCGCGAGCAACGCCTACCAGACCAACTCCCTGGACGCCGGCGGCCGCGAGGACGGCGAAGGTGCGCCGCAGGCGCTGGCCGACACCATCGGCGCGGAAGAACCGTGCTACAACCTGCTGGAGCAGGCGATGGCGGTGCGTCCCCTGATCGCCGAGCTGCCGCCGCGCGATCGGCAGGTGCTGATCATGCGCTTCTACGAGTGCCGCACCCAGACTCAGATCGCGGAACAACTGGGCGTCTCCCAGATGCAGGTGTCGCGCATCCTCGCCCGAATTCTCGGCGAGCTGCGCAAGCGCGCGCTCGACTCCGACGAACTCGCCTCGCGCGCGGCCTGACTTCCCCTACGTGCGCGGGCGGGCGACCGATCCGGTCATCGGGCTGGCGCAGACCTCGCTCGTCCAGCCGCACGGTAAGGCGCAGCCGGCGATGACTTTGGTTTCCATTTCGCCGTTGTCGTAGCGCAGTGTGGTGCTCTCCGCGTAAGCGGGATAGCCGCACGCTCGGCATTTGCCGAAGAAGTCGAGGATCTCCTCGGCGCGGGAGTGCGCGATTCGTCGTGCGGGCTTGTCGTCCATAACCTCTCCAGCCAGCGTGCGGTCCTGCCGAGCAGGCGTCTGCGACGTTAGGACCGGCCGTCGCCGCCCCGTGGGCGTTCGGGTGATCGTTGGGCTCATTCACAGGCGCCGCGCGGGGGAATTGGGCCGGTTCCCAGCCTCAGGTGAATGCTGGGCAATCGCAGGATATTTCCTGCGTACCGCTGGTAGTGGCGACGAGTCCCGAGCTACTTGACCTTACCTGTGACTGACGTTACAAAGGAGCTACCCGCCGACCCGAAGTTCTTCGAACCGGCCGACGAGAAGTGCACAAGTTGGTTACCGATGTCATCGATGTAGTCGCCGAATTCGCTATCGCCCGCAAGACCATCTGGGATCTGCTGCTCGAACCGCAGACCTATCCGCGCATGTTCACCGGCATCGGCGCGTGTGAGCAGATCCAGTCGGCCGACGGGAACGTGGTCTGGCAGATGCGCGTCGGCACCTACGAGTCCGGCATCCGTACCCATCAGATCCGGCTCAGCGTAGGCCGGTGGTACGAGAGCTTCGAGATGCAGTACGCCGCACTGGGCAGCTTCGCGTCGGTGCGACTGCACGGTGACGAGGAGCGCACCAAAGTCACGGTCACCTATTTCGCGCCCAGCCGCGTGCACCCGCGCGTGGCGGAGCTGTCCAATGTGGCGATCGCGGAATGGACCAAGAGCGGACTGAAGCGGATGGCCGACGTCGCCAAGGGCGCACGAACCTCCCTGGTGGTCAACGGGGAGGATTCGCCGATCCGGCGCAACGCGGGCGTCGCGCGGCAGATGGTGGCCAGCGGCGTCGTGCTGCCGGTCCGGCTCGATCGCAGCTTCAGACAGCTGCGCTCACTGGCGAAGTGGGGTTTCAACCTGGCGGGCGGATACGCGGCGGGTGCGGCGTCCACTCCCGAGCGGACCGCGATCATCGACGACCACGGCACCCGCTCCTTCGCCGACATGCATGAGCGCACCAATGCGCTGGCCGGCGCGATGGCCGCGCACGGTCTGGGCCCGGGAGACGCCATCGGGCTGCTGGCACGCAATCACGCGGCCATGGTCGAGTGCATGGTCGCCGCGGGAAAACTCGGCGTGGACGTGGCTCTGCTGAACGCAGGGCTGGCGGGCCGCACCATCGAGGAGATCGTCCAGCGCGACCGGCTCACGGCGCTGTTCGTCGACGGTGACCTCGAGGAGTTGGTGCGCTATCTGCACGCCGACATCCCGCGCTACAACACCGACGAGCTGCCCCCTGTACCCGACCGGACGACGGTGGACCAGCTCGTGGCCGAGGGGCACACGACCTTCCGCACGCCTGCCCAGCCGGGGCGGCTCATCGTGCTCACCTCGGGGACCAGCGGGACGCCGAAGGGAGCGCGCAGGCCGCATCCGAAGGGCTTCGGGTCCATCGCGGCATTGCTGTCGCGCATCCCGATGCAGATGAACGAGACCATGCTGATCCCGGCCCCGCTCTTCCACACCTGGGGGCTGGCCGGCCTGCAGCTGAGTACCGCGCTGCGCGCGACCGTGGTGCTGGCGGGGCGGTTCGACGCGGAGGATTGCCTGCGCCGCATCGCGGAGCACGAGGTCAACACCGTGATCGTCGTGCCGACCATGGTGCAGCGCATCCTCGACCTGCCCGCGCACGTGCGCGCTCGCTACGACACCTCCAGCCTGCGGCACATGATCAGCTGCGGCGCGCCGCTGGCGGGCGCGACCGTCGAGCGATTCATGGAGGTCTACGGCGACGTCCTGTACAACGTCTACGGTTCCACCGAGGTCTCGTGGGCGACCATCGCGACCCCCGATGACCTGCACACTTCGCCGACCACGGCCGGACGCCCACCGCTGGGCACCAAGGTCGCCGTGCTCGGGCCGGACCACCGCAGGTTGCCGATCGGCGCCACCGGCCACATCTTCGTCGGCAACCACATGCTGTTCGACGGTTACGTCAACTCGGCGCCGCCGGACGAGGCGCACGGCATGCTCGACACCGGCGACCTCGGTTACCTGGACGCCTCGGGGCGGTTGTTCATCGCAGGCCGGGACGACGAGATGATCATCTCCGGCGGCGAGAACGTCTTCCCGCGCCCCGTCGAAGAGGCGCTAGCGCACTTGCCGCAGGTCAGTGACGTCGCGGTGGTCGGTGTTCCGGACCACGAATTCGGTCAACGGCTGGTGGCCTTCGTGGTGAAACGCGAAGGGGCCGGGCTCGATTCGGACATGGTCCGTACCTACATCCGCAACCGCTTGAGCCGCTTCTCGGTCCCGCGTGAGGTCACCTTCCTCTCGGCGCTGCCGCGCGGCGACACCGGCAAGATCCTCAAGCGCCTGCTGGCCGGCCCCGCTGCGGCGAAACCGGAGCTGCCGCCATCGATCAACGGGCTCGGGACGGCGGGTTCGTCCTGACCTCCGAGCGGCGATCCGTCGGCCCGGCCGCCGGTTCGGCGCTCTGCGGTGGCGCGGCGTCCGGTCAGAAGACGGTGTCCTCCAAGTCGGTCAACGCGGATTCCAAATGGTCGAGCAGCCTGGCCACGTCCGGCACGCTGCGGCGGCAGGCGACGATGCCGATGTCCAGGCTGTCGGCATTGCTGGTCAGGGTGATGTTCACCGCCTGGCCGTCGAGGGGGATCGACAGCGGATAGCTGGCGGCGACGCGGGCGCCGTTCCAGTACTGGGGTTCGCGCGGCCCGGGGATGTTGGAGATGACGATGTTGAACGGTGGGCTGGTCAGCGCGACCGTGGCCGGGAGCAGCAGCGACAGGGCGAGCGGGCTCAGGGTCAGCGCCGAGAGCGAGACCGCCTGCACGGGGGAGAGCGTGCGATAGATTTCCTTGCTGCGGTGCATCGAGGAGCTGATCGCCGCCAGCCGCGCGGCCGGGTCGGGCAGATCGGTGGCGAGATTGCACAGCAGCGCCGCCACGGCATTGCCACCGCCACCGCCGTCGTCGGATTCGGGGCGCAGCGAGACCGGGACCATGGCGATCAGCGGCTTGTCCGGCAGCGCGAGATGTTCGAGCAGATAGGCGCGCAGCGCACCCGCCGACATGGCCAGCACCACGTCGTTGAGCGTGGTGCCGGTCATCTTCTTGACCAGACGAATCCGATCCAGCGGCCACGAGCGCGCGGCGCAGCGGCGGGCTCCGCCGATCGGGACGTTGAACATGGTGCGCGGAGCGGCGAAAGGCAGCGTGAGCTGCTGCTCGACCAGCGCGGTACGAGCCAGGCGCAAGGCCGAAGCGGCCGAGCCCGCCGCGGCGATCAGCGCACGCGCACGGGTGCCGAGGGTGTGGCTGCGCGGTGAGTGCTCCCGGTGCCCGGTCGAAGGCTGTAGATGCCATGGCACCAGCGCTACACCCGACTCCGGGTCGGTGGTGAGCGTCCGCTGCAACAAGCGTTGCGCGCCGACGCCGTCGATGAGCGCGTGGTGCATCTTCGCGTACAAGCCGACCCGGTCGCCGGCGAGCCCTTCGATCAGATGCGCCTCCCACAGCGGCCGATGCCGGTCGAGCAGGGTGCTGTGCAGCCCGGCGGCCATCTCGGTCAGGGCGTCCAGACCTCCCGGTTCCGGCAGCGCCCACCGTTGAACGTGATAGTCGAGTTCGACGGCGCTGTCCACGGCCCAGGCCAGCTGAGGAGTGCCGAACAGCCGAGCCGGGCGTTTGCGGAACATGGGGTGGAAGTCCTGATCGCCCGCGAGCGTCGCGTACGCGCGCCGGGCGAACTCGGGTCCGGTGCCGTCCGCGGGGTCGAAGATCGACAACGAACCGACATGCATCGGATGCTCGCGTGATTCCGCGAGGAGGAACAGGGCGTCGACGGGCGAGATGAATTCCATGGGCAGTTCCCTCCTGGCGACGCCGCGACTCCGCCACGGTCTGGATCAGGACGGGGGGACGGTCGGCGACGGGCGTGCCGGACTGCTCATGGCACGGGCGACCCGTGCCGGTCGAACGACCATCCACCCACCGATGATTCGATGCCGAATCCGGACCGGCTGGGCGGTTCGCCGCGAATTGTGCGCCTCGGGCTCAGGACAGGCGGCTGACCGGCCAATCCTGCGGCAGCTCGAGGCGTTCGCTGATCATGCTGACCGCGGTGTGCAGCGCCTGGATCTCGTCGACACCGCTGGCCACCGAGGCGCCCTGCTCGCTGATGTGGAACCGGCACAGATGCCGGCGCCGGTCCGCCGCCAGGTAGGGCCTGCCGATGATGATCGACAACGAACTGTCGGCATCGCGCAGGGTGCGGGCCGCGATGAGAGCTTGTGACTCGTGCTCGGCCGTCGTGGCGGCGCGCGACGGGCGGGTGGGAGCGACGGGAAAGCCGGGGTCGGACGGTTCGGCGACCACGAAGTGCGCGCCGTGGCTGTTGGCTTGCCGCAGCTCCTGAGCGATTTCTTCGAAGGCGCGGTAGAGCGCGGCGATGGAGTCGACGCCATGCGCCCATCGCTCGCCGATGCCCTGGATGCGGAATCCGCACACCACGCCGGTGTCACCCGGTGCCATCTGCGGCTTCCCCACCTCGATCGACACTTCTCGCGTGGCATCGGCGACGGTGCGGGTGGCGATCACCTCCCTGATCCGTCGCCATTTCGTGCTCGCGATCGCACCGCCGTGTCCGGACTCTCGCACCGCGGGCGTGGTCGTGTCGCCAGTGACCCGCGCCGGTATCGCTCTCATGAATTCTGGAGTACCCAAGTCGGCCCCCGGTTTATCCTGCGGTTCGAAGTGACCTGGGCCGCAGAGCGAAGACACGCCGGACGGCAAAAGGGTTACCGGACGGTTAACGCGCCTCGGGTTTGGCAGGCTGTCGCCGAGGTGTGATGGTGGGGCCGCGACGATGAGGAGGGGCGGACGAAGTGGTGACGATTGCGCAGTTGCGAGCGGTTCTTTCGATTCTGCGCGTCGACCCGGACGAGGTCGGCGGGTGGTTGGGTGGCACGGGTCTGCGCGGTCCGGACGCTGAGCGGGTCCTGCTCATCGGTTTGCTACACCGGATCGCGAGCAGTGAGCTGCGCCAGGTCGTCACCACGACGATGGACGACGAATCGGCCGCCAAGGCCGCCGCGGTGAGCACCGTCCCGGTGAACGGCGAGAACCCTACGGAACAGGTGCGTTTCGACGCGCACTGGCTGCACGACCGTATCGGCGCGCTGGCGGCGGGCACCAACGTGGAGCCGGTGCCGGTCCTGTTGGACGCCGCCGCGCGGTCGACGGATGCGGCCGAGACCCTGTTGCTGCTCAGCCGCAACCCCCGCGGCCACGACGCGGACACCAGATGGGAGCGAGCGCTCGACGATCTGGGGCGCGCCTATCACTTGATCAACGACGAACGCGTGGGCCGCTCGAACACGACGACCGCGCCGCTGT
>NZ_JBHVDM010000083.1:0-31745 GCF_042802775.1 Nocardia sp. NPDC057455
GCCCTGGATTCACTCGACAGATACGACGAAAACGGCCCGGCCCCTGCCCCTTCGAGGGCAGCGGGCCGGGCCGCAGTGGTTGCTTACTGCTACGGGCGCTTGAACTCGCCGTCGCTCACGCCAGCGGTGAACGCGTCCCACTCGCTGGGAGTGAATACCAGCGCCGGGCCGGTGGGATTCTTCGAGTCACGCACGCCGACCTGACCGCCGTCAAGAAACGCCACCTCAACGCATTCCTTGCCTCCAGAGCTGCGGCTGCTCTTGAACCAACGCGCCCCGGACAAATCAACGGTCACTACGAAAACTCCCTTGCTACCCGCCGGAACATGTTCCGGCTAGTCACGGCGTCCAACGCAGCACGTTGGATTGTTGCAGACGCTTCACGGTAACTGTTCAGGTCTTCTTCGCGCTCAAGGTACATGTCTCCGGTGAAGTTCTCGACGTAGATCACAGTCGGTTCGGTAGCGCCATCCATATCCGGCGCGAAGTCGAGGATCACGAACGGGCCGATAGGTACGCCGATCGGGATGCCAGCGGTGTAGGGCAAGACCCGGATGCTCACGTTGGGTCGAGTGCTCATGTCCGCTAGATGACGCAGCAGCGCAGCCATGGTCGCGCGATCGCCGACGATCGTGTGCAGCACCGACTCGTGGAGCACCACGTCGATGCGGGTCGGCTTGGTCTTCCTGGTGAGGATTGATTGCCGTTCGATCCGCAGCCGGATGCGCCGCTCCTGCTCGTCTTCGGAATCATGCGGGAAGTAGATCCGGTCTAGTGCGCGGGCGTATGCGGCCGTCTGCAACAAACCTGGAACCAGGTCCGGCCGGTAGATCGTCATCTCATGGGCGGACGACTCCATATCCACGTACATAACGAAGCCATCGGGGATGAGATCACCGAAAGCGTGCCACCAGTTCTTCACATCGGCTTGCTGTGCGAGTCCGACCATGACGGCGGTTCGGTCCTCGCTGAAGCCCAGGATCTCGCACAGCTGCTGGACATCGGCCTTCCGCAGCTTGCCTTCTTCGCCGCGTTCGATGCGGCCCAGCTTGCTGATGCTCCACTCCATGAGTCCGGCGACGTCCGCCAGTTTGAGGCCCTGGCTGTTGCGTTGCTCGCGGAGGTACCGGCCCAGTGCGCGGCGCGGCAACGCCTTTCGGGCCGTGCTTCCTACCATTCCGTGCTCCCCGGCGTGTTCGGTATGACAACCTGTTATTGCCATTTTGGACATCCAACTTGCCAGCATGGCACTTGTCCTGCATGTTCAGGAGAGTTTTCCAGGAAATCCGAATTGGCAATGCCATCTTGGCCTGCTCATGATGTCGTGGGTATCGCGCCCGGTAGGGGTGGAGGAGTCCTCCGCACTCGAACATCGGCAGGGGCACGAGGCTGGGCGCACACCTATCCGTCATTCGATGGGAGCAGAGGTCTCTGATGGACCAGCAGGATGCGTTCGGGGACACGCCGCTGTCCCGCTGCATGTTCTATCGCAGGAATTGCGGCTTAAATGCCGTGATCGACCCGCCGGAACTCGGCCGGATCGTCATGCGTGCCGGGTCGGTGTGGGCGGTGTCGATGCCCAGCAGGTTGGGGCGGGCGGTGAAAGCGCACATGCAGAGCAGTGGCGTCGCGCTCGGACCCATTGTCGGACATCCGCGTTCGGGGCGCTGGACATTCCTCATTCGTCCCGACATCGAAGACAACGACGTCAAGCTGTTCGCGGAGATGTTTCGCAGGGACGTGAGTATCGCGCGAGGGGGAGCCGTCATCGCGCTCCCCTCCCCTAGCCCGAACGGCTCCATCCGGCAATGGGTCGTCCCGGCTCGCAGCGCCTTCCTGCCGTCCGGTCTTGCTGCCGTCGATGCGGTACGGGCTTGGTCCGAAGTGATTCCCCAGCCTCCGCGCTATGGCCGGTAGCGCAATGCTGCCTGTGCTCATCGCCTTCGGGGTCGTCTCGTGGCTCGCGATCTGTTTCTTCGTGAGCACGGCGATCCTCGAGTACCGCGTCACCCCTGCGGAGAGGCTCTATCTGGAACTGGCCACGCGCCGTCCGGTTCCATCCGATGCCGATATCGAGCGCCTGTGTGACCTCACCGAGCCGCGCCGCGATCGGTGGGTGCGCACGGATCTAGTTCCGGCGTAAACAGCCGTCACTCCAGAGCAATACGCACATAACACCGAAGTTCTGTCGCGGCTCCGCGCCGCCGTCTCGTGGGAGGTGTTCACCAATGGCCGCCGAGGGCGATGCCGACATCGACGCCGAGTCGAACGGGCCGTGCTACGACACCAACGTCCTCGCCAGGACGCTCTCGTGGTTGGACCACAACAACCCGCACTGGCCAATGCAGAGCTACGAGGCCGCGCGCACGGCCTACCACCATCACCAAGACTGCCCACCCATGACCTGCGCTACCTTCATAGCGGCGCTTTACAAGATCAGGAAATCAAGCGGTGCCCCAGACGATTCCGAAGTTCTCCCCCAGCGAGTGATGACACAAGCCGCCCGCACGAGATCCGCCGTGCGGCGTGAGCACCAACCGGTCCTCGACCACACCCGAGAGCAGGTGTCGCCGCACCCGGAGCAGCCGGACGTGCGTCTGGCGGTGGTGATCGACGGGCACCGGCTGAACTTCGCCGCCTGCCTCACATCCGCATTATGGTTCCTCCAAGAGCAGCACCGGCGGCCGTTCGTCGACTCCGTGGAGGTGATCCCCTGCGACACGAACGGTTTACGGCGGTTGCCGAACGAAAGACTCTACGACGGGCCGTGAACAACCCAGCCGTACCCGGTCCGAGGTCGGTTGCAGTCGGCTGAGCGGCGGGCGGCCGGGGTCCCGCGCTCTACTGCCAGGTCGCGGTATCTGGGTCGATGCCGTGGGCGCGCGCGCTGGCGTCGATGATTCGGCGCATCCACGTGGCAAGCCCGGCGCGGATGCCGTCGTAGTGGGCGGCGAATCCCGGATCGGCCTCGTACATGCGTCCGAGACAGACCTGCATCTGCCTGGTGAGGGGAAAATACGAAGCGAAAACTTCGCGGTGCCGCTCGACGAGTTCATTCGCTTCCGGGCTACCGGGTGTGACGCCGGCGTCCATCGCATCCCCGAGGGCGCGTTCGAGGCAGACAACGGCGTCGGCGATGGCCTGCCATTCCTCCGGACCGCGGGTGGCTGAGCGTTCGGCGTACTGCTGCCATTGCGCCGTGTGTCCGTAGCGCTGACGGGCGTGAGCGGCCCAGTCCGGGTTCCACAGGGGCCCGAAGATCGCGGACTGCTGCTCCGCGGTCAGCAGCAGCCCGCGCTCGTGGGCGTCGATCATCCGATCCAGTCCGGCGCTGAGTTGCCGGAGGCGGTCGATCCGTTCGGCAACCTGGGTGCGCTGCGCGCGCAGTGCGCCGGGCACGTCTGCGGCCGAGCCGTCCAAGATGGCCCGGATACTGTCCAGGCCGAGACCGAGCTCGCGGTAGACGACGATGCGGTTCAGGAGTTCCAGATCACCAGCGGTGTAGAGCCGGTATCCGGCACCCGTGCGCAGTGACGGTCGCGCCAAACCGATCTCATCCCAGTGGTGCAGCGCGCGAACTGTCACGCCCAGACGCGTCGAGACCTGACCAACGGTCAGGCCATCGGCGTCAGCGGCATCAGGCATGCTCATCATTGTCGCCGCGACCGACGCCCGGTGGGGTGATCCCGATGGCCGCGAGGTTCCGCGCCTCCTGACTGGCCGGATCGAAGGGCTTCGCCGCGGTGAAAACGATCCGCGCGTTCTCGGGGGTGATCACCGCCACATCGCGGGTGTTCCAGGGAGTATCCCGTGGTCCATCGACCGAGTTCGGGCGCAACGCACGGCAGGCCTCGACAAGCGAATCGACCTGGCTGAGCACGCACGAGAAACTGACACTCATCGCCGGTGTCTGCTCCGGAACACTTTCCGCCGGGATGAGTAGTACGTCCTGGAACGCCCATCGGCGCAGATGCACAAGGCTGCCGGGAATACTGAACAGCTCGAAGAATCCGAGCCCACGAGTCCAGAAATCCACCGACGCCGCCAAATCGCTCGTGGGGATCGTCACGAACGCGGGCATTCCATAAATGCCACGGAACAGTTCCGGCGCAACCGCATCCGGGCCGGGAGCGGGCACGGGACTCATCTCGAACGCGTTGTAGTAGTCACTCATGCACCCCACCCTCCAGCCTCACGCGACGTGAGGGTCAAGCCGTCATCGAGGAAATGGCACGGTGGGATCACCTCCTGATCGGCCGGTGGTTCGGGACAATACGAGGATAAGAACGCGAGAGGCGCAGCTCTGGCGCAGATTTCATCCTTCCTCGGCGCTGTCCGAGGCGCGCGGCGACGACCGCGGGTGAGCCCTGGTGGCCGAGCGCCGCCCGACACCGCCATCGAAGAGGGCCGGAACCCGTCCTCGATGAGCGGCGTCCTGGCCGCCAGTGTCTATCGTTTGATGCCTACCTGACGGCCCGGCTCTACTTCAGATGCCGGACGAAGAACCGGTTCCCCTCCTCGCCCGCGAATTGCGGGACGCCGGTGTGCCCGCCCATATTTGCGTGCAGCGTCTTCTCCTTGGAGCCGAAGGCGTCGAACAGGTCCAAGGCCATCTGCCGGTCGTTTCCTTCGTCGTCCCACTGCAGCAGGACATGCAGCGGAATGGTGACCTGCCGGGCCTCCTCGAATATGGCGCGGGGCACGTAACTCCCGGCGAACAGAAGGGCGGCCGAGATGCGCGGCTCGACCACCGCCAGCCGGACGCCGATGGAGATCACCCCTCCCGAGTACCCGACCGGGCCGCCGATCTCGGGCAGCGAAAGCAGGGCGTCCAGGGCGGCCCGCCATTCCGGGACCGCCTTTTCGACCAGCGGGAGGACGAGCCGGTCGACTATCTCGTCGTCGACCGGCTCGCCTGCCGTCACCGCCCGGCGCAGGTCGGCGCGGGCCTGTTCGGCGGCGGCCGAACGGGGCCGCTCACCGCTGCCGGGGAGCTCGATGGTGGCCGCGGCGAAGCCCTCCGCAGCGGAGTGCCTGGCCCGGGCCACCAGTCGGGGGTACATCTGGCGCAGTCCGCCGGGGTGACCGATCAGGATCAGGGGGGCCGGTGCGGATGCGGATCCGGGCGTCCACAGGATGCCGGGGATCTCGCCGAGGGTGAAGTCGCGTTCGAGGACGCCGTCGTCGAAACGCTGTTCGGAAATGAATTGCATGTCGTGCCTTTCGGGAGTGCTCTCGAGCGGCGCTCCCGGACGACCTATCGCCCGACCGTGACCCCAGAGGGGAGCACCCATGTCGAAACTGCGTTCACGGGTACCACCTCCTCGTTCTCTGGCACGGCTTCCGGAAAGGTAGCAGTGGTCGCCGTGGTCCGCCAACAGGTTTTCCATGGTTCCACCGATCAGCGCACCCACGGGGATGCCGAGTATCGCTGTCGCCTGGCGGACGGCTGGGTCAGGCGGTGGCCGGGAGGACGATGACCTTGCCCGACAGCGTCCCCGCGGCCGCCCGGGCGTGGACCGACGCCAGGTCTGTCAGCGGGACACGTTCGGTGACGTCGACGATCAACTCGCCACGGTCCACGCGCGCTACCAATTCCGACAGTTGCTTCGCGTCGCCGCGGACGAAGACGTCGATGGCGCGCACGCCGCGTTCCTCGTCGGCCGGAGCGGGCATCCACACGGTGGTACTGACCACGACGCCGCCATCGCGGACCAGGCCGGCCAGCGCGGTGAACTCGGCAGGGCTGATCGGCGCGAGGTTGAGCAGGATGTCGACCGGCTCGGTCACCGCGGTGGTCAGCTCGGTGCTGGTGTGGTCGATGACCTCATCGGCGCCCGCTGCCTTGACGTGCTCGCCACTGCGGGGGCTGCCGGTCGCGATCACATAGGCGCCGGTGGCCTTGGCCAGCTGTACCGCGTAGCCGCCCACAGCTCCGCCGGCGCCGCTGATCAGGATCCGCTGCCCGGCCCGCAGCTCGGCGTGGTCGAACAGAGCCTGCCACGCGGTGAGACCGACCACGGGCAGCGCGGCCGCGTCAGCGAGCGGGATGCTCGTCGGCGCCGCTGCCAGGCTCTCCGCGGGCGCGAGGACGTACTCCGCCGAAGCACCGTCATCGACGAACGGCAGGAAGCCGACGACCTGGTCACCGATCTCGAGGCCGTCGACGCCCTCGCCGAGTGCGTCGATGGTTCCCGCGACATCCACGCCGGGGGTATGCGGCAAGGTCAGCGGCATCGGGCCCTGCATGAAACCTGCGCGGATGTTGCCGTCGACGCCGTTGAACGTCGTCGCGGCGACGCGCACTCGCACCTGTCCGGTACCGGGGACGGGCTCGTCGACCTCCTCGTAGCGAAGGACATCGGGGGCGCCGTACTCGTGGAATCGAACTGTCTTCATCGTGGTGCCTCATTCTCGAGGGTCATGTGCTTCGAACTCGAAGCACATAACCAACGTAGCAGTGCTTTGAACTCGAAGCAAGAGCTTCGAATATGAAGCAAGTGGTAGAGTTCGCGCCATGCCTGACACACCGCGGCCCCTGGACGCCGTCCAGCTGGGCGCGTACTTCGCCCTCATGGAGGTGGCGGGCCTGCTTCGGCACGCGGTCGAGCAGCAGCTGCGCGAAGCCGGCGATCTGAGCTACGTGCAGTTCCAGCTTTTGGCGCGTCTCGGCCTCGACTCGCCGACCGGCAGTGAACGCATGACCGACCTGGCCGACGGCGTCGTCTACAGCCGCAGCGGGTTGACCTATCAGGCAGGTCTGCTCGAAAAGGCAGGCCTGGTCACGCGGACGCCCTCCGCGGATGACGAGCGGGGCGTTACGGTCACGATCACCGATGCCGGGCGGGCGCTGCTCGCGAAGGTGCTTCCCGGCCATACCGAGGTCCTCAGCCAGCAACTCTTCGCGTCTCTGTCGCGCAAGGACACCAAGGCTCTGGCCGACCTGCTGTCGCCGGTGCGCGACCACATGCGTTCGGCGCCACCTCGTTCGGCAGCGCCTCGCCGACGGCGATAAGGCGCTACCCAGTCGGCCGCTGTCTCACCGGCCCTGGTTGGCGACGAACGCCTGTACGGCGTCGAGGAACTCCGGGCCACCCATGGCGTAGCCGCCGACGGTCGCGCCGATCAGCGCACCCACGGGGATGCTGACGCCCCAGATCAGGATCACACACGCCCCGAGGAGCCCACCCACGATGGCGCCGGTGACGACGCCGGGCAGGTTCTTGTTGATCTGCTCCTTGAGCCGGTCGTAGGAGCTGATGTCCTTCAGATGGGCGATATCTTCGGCGGTCGGGGCCGGGGTCAGCGTCAGGGTGCGGCCGTCCGCAGCGATGTGGGGCGCAGCCGCGATCGAACGGCCGTCGACGGCGAACCGCCGCGGCACTTCGGTCACCACCGCTCCGTCATCGGACTCGAGCACCACCGCACCGTTCTGCGCGAGCTCGAACTCGCCGTTCTCGACGGTGGCGGTAACGACCCTGTCGAGTGGCGAAACGGTGATCTGGTAGTCGATCCCGTGATCGACACCGGAAGTCGTGACCCCCGCGGTCTGCCGCTCCGTCACGGCCGGCTCCGCATGGGCGGTCGCCGCGGTGATACCCAAGGCCGAAACGGCCAGGAAGACGGCAGCGGTGATCTTCTCGAACTTCATCTTCGAATCCCTCCACTCAGCTGCCCCTGATGGGCGGACCGAGTCAGACCTTAGGCGTGGAATCGAATGGTGTGTGGTACGCCACACACAGTTCGAAGTAACTGCACTCCGGTTTCCATGCGCGGGCCGTGAACACGCCGGGACGAGGTCGCGGCAAATACACTGCTCGCATGCGACGACCGCGCGCCATGGTGCTCGACGAGGTGTGGCGCAAGCTCGATGGGGTCGAACCGCTCAGCGGTCCGCACGGAGGTCCGCTACGCCGGACGGTGAAGCTTGTGCTCGACCCGTTGGTGATTCGGCCCGTGCAGCATCCGTTGTGCGCGGGGCCGATCCTGACGGCCGACGGAGCGGTGCTGCTGGAGGCACGCGTTCAGGCGGCGGCCGACGCACTGCGCGCGACGGCGGCGTGGTTCACGGTGCTCAAGCAGGTGCGGCGGACGCTGCGGATCACCGAGGGGCACCCGCAGGATCTGTACTTCCAGCGTTGTTTCGAGCTGGCGACCACCGCGGGCATGCCGGATCCGGCACGGGCGCGCGCGGTGGCGGAGGACGCACTGCGCGAGATCCACGAGTACACCGCGGGACGCACCACGCAGGCGCTGAAGGAGTACCTCACCGACCACACCCGGGAACGGGAGCTGGCCGGGCTGCTCGAGCTGGCCTGGCGGCGGCGTCCGCTCACCCGCCTCGCGGGCGGTGACCACGACGCGGAGGTGGACGAGCTGCTGGAAGCCTGTGCGGCGGCCCGGCTCGGCGAGGACGCCGACGGGCAGCGGACCCTGGACCGACTGGTCGCGGCCCATGCCGGTACGCACACGGGAATCCGGCTGTGGCAGGACGCATCCGCTCGGGAACTGGGACTGACCGCGCATCCGGTGCCGCTGCGCCCCGCGATCGGCTCTTCGGCCTCGAAATCGACCCTCGGGCGTCCGTTCGATCGCACCGTGTACGAGCGGGTGTTCACCGTGTTGCAAGCGTCCACCGAACGCGCGGAGCTGCCGCCGATCCCCGAACTGGTCGACGCCGAGATCGCCCGGAGTTGCGCACCGTGGGCGCTGCTGGACGAGTCGCTGCGCGTGGCGGCGACGGCGGGAACCGCGCTGGCGACCGGCTTGGCGCCCATCGAGCACCGCCGCGAACCGCCGACGGGCCGACCGCGTCTGCGTCTGGCCGAAACAGCGACGGGCACAGCACGTTCCACGGCGCATCAGGTGGTCAACAGCCGCTGGCAGCGCGAAGCGTATGTGTTGCAGGCTCGGCGGTTGGTGGTGTCCGCCGAACCGCCCACCGGCCCGTTGGCCGCCATCGCCGCAGAACTGATCACACCGTGGCAGCCTTACCTGCGGCGATTGTGGGTCCGCCTGCACGGCAGGGATGTTCGGGAGTTCGCGATCCACGAGCCGGACGAGCTGTGGGATCTGCTCGACGGAGTGGCGCGTTCGGTCATCCTGGACCATCGCACGCGGGTCAAGCGGGCGCTGAGTGTGCGGGTGAACGCGGGTGAGCCGGACGCGGCGGAATCGAAGGCGAGCTGATGAGCACGACCGTACGCATCCGCCGCCGCGACAGCCTGTGGATCATCGCGCCGGACGACGCCCCGACCGTCGTGGACGACCGGGCCGGGGTGGACGTGCTCGTACTCGAGGTGGCGGGCGGGCACCTGACCTGGAGCCTGCTGAGCGGGCAGGTGACCCCGGCGGCGGTCCTCGACGACCTCGACCTCGCGCAGGAGTGGATCTGGGCGGTGTACGGCCCGGAGGTGTCCCTCGCCCTCGCGGAAACCGGCGGCGAAGGGGAATACCCGGCCGAACCCGCGCTGCCGGACCTCGCCGCGCGCGCCTGGCGGCTCGGTTACGCGCGCTGGGCGGCACGCTGGTGGCCCGCGTCGATCCTGGACGGCATCGCCCCACTGGACGAGGGCCTGCTCGAGGACGAAATAGCCGCTCTGAGCGAGGAATGCGACCTGATCGTCGACGGCGCCGACGCGGTAGCCGAACAGCGCACGGCTCCCGTGGCGCTCGGGCGCGCGGAGGACTACGCGCTGGCCGCCGGACCCGCAGCGACCGCCGCGCCCGGCGCTCTCGTCTTGGCCAGGGGCAGCGCGGGCTGGGACTGGCAGCGCTGCCCGCCGGGTCTGCTCGACGCCTCGGAACGTGCCGTGTCCTGGGAAGTGGTGCGCGAGGCGGGCAGCACGGTCGTGCGGGTGCGCGCGGTCGCCGCCCCGCTCTCGCCCGCGGACGCCCCGGCGCACCTGCATCCTCGGGCCGGGATTCGCACCGCGACCGACGCCGCCGACGTGCCGCTGCTCCGCGAGGGCGAACTCTGGCGGGCCGAGACCGCGGCCCCCGCCGGAGCGGAAGGGGGCGTGACCGTGCACGTCTACGTGCCCGGCGTCGGCGTGGACGAGCAGGAGCCGGACGCCGCGACCCGCCGCGCGCTGATCCGTGAGCTGGTCACGGCGCGGCTGCGCCGCACGGACGACGCGCCCGGTGATCCGGTGGAGCAACCTCTGCTGGCGGAAATAGCAGCCGCGGCGTCGGATACGGACTTCTGACATGGCCGAGCAGCCTTCGGACGACGGCCGGGAACTGCTCGCCGCGGGCGCCGCGGCCTACACCCGCGGGGATCCGGCCGAGGCCAAACGCCTCTTCGAAGACGCCGCCGAGCGAACTACCGGCGATATCAGGCTCGGCGCGATCATCAACGCAGCGAGCATGGCCGACGAACTCGGCGACCACGCCGCCTCGCTCGCCCTGTACCGCTCGGCACTGGCCGAGATGCCCGACGACGCCCCGCGATTGCGCCCGAACGCGCTGGTCAACATGTCGCAGGCACTTCAGCATCTGGGCGAGCTCGACGCGGCGCAGGCGGCGCTGGAGCAGGCTCGGGCCTTGCTCGCGGACAACACCGACACCGACTTGGGTGTGCTGCGCGTGGCCTGCCTGCTCTCCTTGACCGCCGTCGCTCTCCACCGGCAGAACTGGGCCTACGCCGCCGAACTGGCCACCGAATCACTCGCGGCGGCACGCCGTTTCGCGCCGCAGCTGGCCGGCCATCCGCTGATGAACCTCGCCGCTACCTACTTCGAGACCGGCCGCCGCGACCTGGCCGTCGATTTCGCGCGGCAGGCGCTCGCCGCGTTCGAATCCGCGGGTGATCGCAACGCGGTCGCGGAAACCGAGCAGAATCTCGCCACCATGCTCGTCCGCGTCGAGCGGTACGACGAGGCGGAGGCGCCACTGCGAACCAGTCAGGAGTATTTCGAGCAGGCCGGGCTCGGGCACCGAGCCGGGATCGGCCTCAAAACGATGGGGTTCCTCGCCGAGGGCCGTGGCGATCTGGCGGGCGCGCGGGATTTCTACGAGCGGAGCCTGGCGTACTTCATCGAATCCGAAGCCGTTCTCGACGCCGCGGACGTTCGCATTCGATCGGCCACCGTGGCCTTCCGGTCCGGACGGGTCGGCGAGTGTGCGGAACTGCTGGCCACGGCGTTCGCGATCTATGCCGAGCGTGGCCTCGGCTTGCACTGCGCCCAGCTCGATTTCTGGCACGCGAGGCTACTGGAAGGCGCGATCGAGGCGACCGAGTCACCCACCGCGGAGATGCTCACGCGGGCCGTCGGCATCGCCGTTCCCGCGGCACTGGCCATCGACGCCGTACGCCACACATTGCCGAACGGCACGCAGCGTGAGCAGTGGAACCGGCAGGTCGCCGACCCGGCGATGCGTTTGGCGTTCCGCTTCGCCTACCTTTCCGGCAATGGCACCCTCGTCGCCGACTTGATCGAGACACAGTGCGCGGGGACGACATTGGCGCTCGATCGGGCCGACCGGGCGACTCCCACCCGGTTTCCGCTCGAATTGCTGGATCCACCGGAGGACTTCACCGATCATCCCGGCAGCGCCGCCCTGCAACTGGGCGCCGCCCTGGCCGGGGTCGCGGCCGGAGCCGGCCTGCCGGTCGCGCCGCCACCGCGCCTGGCACTGGTCGCCGAAGGACGGATCGCACTCGCGCCGTTTATCGCCGCCGCGGAGCAGCGCTACGGCCGGGTGATCCGCGACGATCGGGTGCTGACGGTATGACGCGATCGACGGTGCTCGTCCGGATGGCGGACGCGGGAGACATCTACGTGTCCTGGCGGTGGGTCGATGACAGTGCGCCTCGCGGCGCGGGAGTGCTTCCGGAAGACGCGGCGATGCGAGCGGTCGGGCTGCTCGCCGACGCGCTTCCCCGGCCCGCCGAACCCGGCGGTCTCGAGCAAGCCCTCACCACCGGCGCATTCGCCGACTACGAGCGGGAATACGCCGTGGCTCGAGAGCTTTCCCGAGCACTGCTGCCCTACGGCTTGGCCGCACAGCTCTACGAGCTGTGGCAGCGCGGCGTCCGACCGCATATCCGGCTGCAACCGTCACCGCGGGTCGCCCAGGTGCCGTGGGAAATCGTCGCGCCGGACCGCGATGTCCGGCTGATCGACATCGCCGACGTCAGCCTGCTCGCCGCGGCGAGTGTGGCGCAGGCGCCGGGACGGATCGCGCGCAGCTGGACGGAGACCGCCGCGAACCCGGTCGTCGCGGTGCTGGACCCGCGCATCCCCGGCTTCCGCGCCGATTCGACGCTCGGCTCGGTGCTGGGCCGGATGACCGCCGAAGCTCCGCTCGCGCGCCGGATCGCCGATTACGCCGCCGAGGACCGATTGCGGCCCGCGGTGCCGCACCCGGTAGAGGCTTTCCGGCGCACGGATGTCGACCGTGACTGGCTCGGCGCCGCCCTGCGCGCGGGCGCGAGCCGCTTGATCTACGTCGGGCACGTCACCGCCGCCGCGCCCGAATCCGGCCGCAGCGAGGACGCCGAATTGCACCTCGCCTGCACCGCCGATGCGATCGGCTTCGCCGAACCATCCCGCGCGCACCGGCCGCTCTCGGCCAAGGACCTGCTGCTCGGCACACATACCATCGACGCGAATCCCGTTGCCGGATCGCGGCTGTGGCCGATGCCGAGCCGGGTCGCGCTGATCGCCTGTGAGAGCGGCGGCGATCTGCGCTTCAGCGAGGCGCTCGGCCTGACCGCCGCGATGATCACCGGCGGCGCGGAACTGGTCACCGCGAGCCGCTGGCCGCTGCCCACCGATTTCGCCTTCCAGCGCGTAGCGGGCGCACCGGCGCACGCCCTCCCGCTCCAGGAGGCCGTCTGCGCCATCGACGCGGCGCACGAACAATCCGACCCGGTGACCGCCCTCGCGGGATGGCAGCGCGACCGGTTGGCCGCTTGGCGCGACACCGGCCGGATCGAGCATTCCCCGGTGCTCTGGGCGTCCTTCGCGACCGTGTGCGCCTGATCCGGGCAAACCATGCCACTCGGTCTCCATATAGCGGTCTACGTGCGGCGATGCCGTGAGATCCGATCGAAAACGGGTAACGCTACTCCTGCGCAAACCGACACCGAGCATCGAACGTGTGGATAAGCTTCAACGCCGTCAGCCATCACGATTCCTGATCAGGAGAAGTCGCAACACCAGTCGGATGACCGCCTCGACCGGCCTCTGAGGAGCCCACCAATGCGCTACTACGCCGTCTACGACAACGACGGGAACATCGCCACCATCCTCGGACAGCCCGACGACGCGCCGCCGCTGCGCCCCGCCGCCTTCCACCGGGGGCAACGGCTCACCGAACTGGCGCTACCGGAGGGTGTCGTCGATCCCGCCGACCCGGACAACCTGACCGCTCTGCTCGACCTGGTCGCGGCCCGGCGAGCCGACGCGACGACTTCCCATGCCGACACGCCTGCCCACCGCTGAGCAGCACCGCACTTCGCCGCGTCGTCACACCCGCGTGAGTGCGACGACGGGGATGACCCGCGACGTGCCCATTTCGTGTTCGGCGAAGAACGGGTAGGTGTCCTTCAGCATCGCCCAGGTGCGCGCGCGGTCGTCGCCGGTCAGCGGCGTGGCCAGCGCCGGATAGCTGTCCTGGCCGACCTCGACGGTGACGTGCGGGTCTTCCCGCAGGTTCGAATACCAGTCGGGGTGTTTCGGCGCACCGACATTGGACGCGACGATCAGCAGCCGGTCACCGTCGCGGTGGTACATCAACGGGGTGGTGTACGGGGCGCCGGTCCTGCGGCCGGTGGTGGTCAGCAAGATCAGACGGTCGCGCTGCATGCCGTCGATCTCGCCGCCCGCTCGGAACTGAGCGATGGTTCGCTGATTGACTTCCTTGACGTCCACGGTTCACCTCCCTTGGCTGTGGTCGACGAGGCTCAGCTTTCCGTCTCGTCGCACGCCTGTCCGCGAAACGCCGGGATCGGCGGCGTCCCCGGCGCATTCAGGCACGATGGTCGAGCAGGTGCTGGATCAGCAGCCGGGTCAGCGCTTCGGGCGCCTCCTCCGGAATCCAGTGCGAGACGTCCTCGAGCATCTCGAATCGGTACGGACCGGAAACGTATTTCCCGGTGGCCAGCGCCGCCGTGGACCCGACGGTCGCGTCCTCGGTGCCCCAGACGTACAAGGTGGGCACGCTCGCCGGACCGATCGGACCCGCCAGGTCCATGGCGCGATACCAGTTCAGTGCCGCGGTGAGCGCGCCCGGTTGCGCCAGCCTGCGCACGTACTGCTCGGCACGTTCCTCCGGGATCTTCCACTCGAAGATCCGGCGCAGTGCGGCGCAGTCGTCGGCGAGCAGGGTCCGCTCCGCGGTACGCGGCTGGCGCAGCGTGGTCAGGTGGTGCGAACGCTGCGCTTGGTCCTCGTCCTCGGCCATCGCCTGCCGGAGCGCGGCGGGATGTGGTTGCGACACCGCGCTGAACGTGCGGACCCGCTGCGGCAGCTGCGCCGCCACCGCCCACCCGACCAGCGCGCCGCAGTCGTGGCCGATCAGGTCGAAGCGCTCCCATCCGAGGGCGTCGGCGATGGCGACGACGTCGCCGACCAGCTCCTCGAGCCGGTATTCGGTGGCTCGCTGCGGCCGCACTCCCGGTGAGTATCCGCGCTGATCGGGCGCCACGGCACGGCACCCGCCTCCGCCCAGCACGCCCAGCTGGAACTCCCACTCGCGCGCGCCTTGCGGAAACCCGTGCAGCAACAGCACCTCCCGGTCACCGGGAGCGCCGGCGGCCAGGACGTCGAAGGTTCCCGCTCCGGTGCGAATCTCGAGTTCTTCGATCACCTGCCCGACTCTAGGGCCGGGTACCGACGCGGTCAGTGCTCGTCGACGTGACCGTCGTGGACGGCGTGGCGGTGGCCGTCGTGCACATAGTCGACGTGGTCCCCGTGCTGGACGGCCTCGTGACCGCAGTTGGGACCGTGCTGATGCGGATGATCGGCACACTCGGTGTGCTCCGACCGCTCGCATTCGTCGTAGTGCCCCTGGTGTTCGCGATGCAGATGACCATCGTGGGCGTAGTCGATGTGATCGCCGTGCTGGAACGCGGTGTGCCCGCAATCCGGGCCGTGCACATGGTCGTGGCCGGTGTGCTGCGCGTGTGCTGTGGTCATCGAATTTCCCTCTTTCCTGGCGCGGATAGCTGGAATCGTGATGACCAATACATTAGCAGGTGCGCATCAATAGAGATTGCTTCCAGTGTGCTGGAACGGTGTGCCGACTCAGAGCACTTGGGCGAGAAATCTCTGCAAACGCGGCGTCTGCGCGTCGTCGAACAGGGCGTCGGGCGTGCCGGTCTCCACGACCTGCCCTTGGTCCATGAACACCACGCTGTCGGAGACGGTGCGAGCGAAGCCCATCTCGTGGGTCACCACGACCATCGACATGCCGCCGGAGGCGAGGTCGGCCATCAAGGCGAGCACCCCCTTCACCAGCTCGGGGTCCAGCGCCGAGGTGGCCTCGTCGAAGAACATGATTTCCGGTCGCATCGCCAGCGCCCGCGCGATGGCGACGCGCTGCTGCTGTCCACCGGACAGATTGGCGGGACGGGTATCGGCCTTGTCCGCGAGGCCGACGATCTCCAGCTGCTCGACGGCCAGCGCCCGCGCCTGGTCCTTGGACAGGCCGCGCAGCTTGCGCGGCCCGAGCGCGACGTTCTGCGCGACCGTCTTGTGCGGGAACAGGTTGAACTGCTGGAACACCATGCCGATGCGCTGACGCAAGCGGTCCGGGTTCTCGGTGAGCACGGACTCGCCGTCCAGCAGCACATCACCCCGATCCGGCTCGTAGAGCCGGTTCAGCACCCGCAGCAGGGTCGATTTGCCCGATCCGGACGGCCCGATGACGGTGGCGGTCTTGCCCGCGTCGACGTGGATGTCGATCCCGCGCAGCACATGGTTGTGCCCCAGCGTCAGATGCAATCCGGTACCGGTGAGGGAGGCACTCATCTATCCGCGCCCTTCCGTGATCGTGGCCGCCTCGACCTGGTCGATCGGCCGGTCGGGCCTGCCGGTCCGCATCCGGCGGTCGATGTAGTTGACCAGGTGGGTGAGCGGGATGGTGAGGATCAGATAGACCAGTCCGGCCGCCACCAGCGGCGAGAGGTTCCCGGTCTGCGCGTTCAGATCGCGGCCGACGGCGAACAGCTCGCGCTGAGTGGCCAGCAGGCCGAGGAAGTAGATCAGTGACGAGTCCTTGATCAGGGCGATGAACTGGTTCATCAACGCGGGCAGCACCCGGCGCACGCCTTGCGGGATCACCACCAGCGTCATCGCCTGGCGGTAGCCGAAACCGATCGCGCGCGCCGCCTCCAGCTGCCCGACCTCGACCGATTGGATGCCGGAGCGGAAGATCTCACCGATGTAGGCCGAGGCGAGCAACGCCAGCGCGACCGCACCGAGCCAGTACGGGTTGTTGCCGGTGAGGTTGCGCACCACCGGGCCGACGCCGAGACCGATCAGCAGGATGATCACGACGGCGGGCAAGCCACGGAAGATATCGGTGTACACCCGTGCCGGCCAGCGCAACCAGCGGGTCCGCGAGATCCCGGCGACCGCCAGCAGCATGCCGAGGGCGGTGCCGAGCACACCCGAGACCACCGCGAGGATCAAGGTATTGGGCAGGCCGGTCTTGAACAGGTCGGGGAAAGCCTTGCGGTACAGCGACCAGTCGAAGAACGTGTCCTTCAACTGCTGCATGGTGGATTTCGGCGCGTTCTGCTCCGTCTCACCCGTTTGCTTGCCTGCGGCCAGTGCGGCGAAGTCCGGCAGTTGCGGCGCGGGCGCGGCTTTGGAGCCGGGCTTCCAACCCGGGGGCAGCTGCCTGGGCACCCAGTCGGTGTAGAGCTTGCCGTAGGTGCCGTCCGCGATCACCGCGTCCAGACCGCTGTTGAGCGCGTCGATCAGCGGCTGGTTGTTCTTGGCGACCGCGTATCCGACGAAGTTGTCCAGGCTGAAGGTGTTCTGCGAGACCGATATGCCATCACCCGGTGCGATAGCGCCCTCCGCTTGAGCGGACGGAGCGACCCACGCGTCCACCTGGCCGGACTTCAGGTTGGCGTAGGCGGTGTTGTAGTCGGGGAACTTCACCGGGTCCAGATGCAACTGGTTCACCACGAACTCGTCCTGCACGGTGCCCTGCACCACGGCGATCCGGGTACTCCGGTTCAGGTCGGGAAACCCTTTGACGGCGCTGCCGTTCGGCACCACCAGGGAGAAGTAGCCGAAGTCGTAGCCGTTGGTGAAGCCGACCAGCTGACGGCGCGCGTCGGTGGTGGTGATGTTGGACGAGCCGACATCGAAGCGGCCGCCGGACACCTGCGCGAGCAACCCGGCGAACTCGGTGCCGGAGAATTCCACCTGGAGGCCGAGCTTCGCGCCGATCGCCTTCAGCAGTTCGTTGTCGAAGCCGGTGAACGTGCCCTGCCCGTCGACGCAGATGCTCGGCGGTGCGTCCGAGAGCGTGCCGACGCTGAGTTTGCCGGGCGTGATCAAACCGAGCTTCGAGACATCGATGGCGGCCGGCGGCACGGTGGTCGCGGTGGTGTAGCGGTCGCTGCCCGCGGCGGCCGAGGAAGCCAAGTTGGTCGGCGCGGCGGAGGCGGCGGCCAAGCCGGGCGGCGCGCAGAGATTGCGCTCCGTGGCCGCGTCGTCCGAGCCGGAACCGCACGCCGTCGCGCTGAGACCGACGGCGAGCAATAGCACGGCGATCAACGCACGAGACCGCACAGCGGGCAGAACAGCCATGACGGACAACCCTAGCGGTGAAAAGCTGCTAATTCACAGCTACCCCGAGGTCGGCGTCAGGGGAAGCCGATGCCCGCCCGGCTGCCGAGATTTCGATCACGCTGATCCGAACGCCACGCGGCGACGCGCCATCCGCCGGGCAATCCGCCTCAGGCCAGTCCACTGACCGGTTCCGGGTTGAGCTCGTCACGCCACCGGACGGCGGCCGCGACCTGGCTCAGATCGAAGTCCGGGCCGCTGACCCCGATGGTGAAGGTCGTCACACCCGCGTCGACGAAGGCGGCCGCCTTCTCCAGCCCCGGCCACTGCACCGAGCGCTCGATGCGCGCCTGGTCGGTACCGACGGCGGCGCAGTGCTCGGCGAGCACCTTGTTCTTGTGCGCGAGCACGTCCAGGTCGGCGAAGGTGTGCCACATGTCGGCGTACTGCGCGACCAGCCGCAAGGTCTTCTTCTCGCCACCGCCGCCGATCAGGATCGGCAGGTCGCGGGTCGGGCGCGGATGCAGTTTCGGCAGCCGGGCGCTGATCCGGGCCAGGTTCTCCTTCAGCAATTCCAGCCTGCTGCCCGGGGTGCCGAATTCGTAGCCGTACTCGTCGTAGTCCTTCTGGAACCAGCCGGCGCCGAGGCCCAGGATGAGCCGGCCGCCGCTGATGTGGTCGACGGTGCGCGCCATATCGGCCAACAGGTCCGGGTTGCGGTAGCCACCGCCGGTGACCAGCGCGCCGATCTCCACCCGCTCGGTCTGCTCGGCGAACGCGCCCAGCATCGTCCAGCACTCGAAGTGCGCGCCGCCGGGATCGCCGGTGAGGGGATAGAAGTGGTCCCAGTTGAACACGATGTCGACACCCGCGTCCTCGCTGCGCAACACCGCGTCGCGGATGAGCCCGTATTCCGGCGCGTGCTGCGGCTGTAGCTGAACTCCGATACGAACTGGACGACTCATGGCACTCTCCTCGTCGCTCGGCCCACCCCCGCCCGAGGCTACCGGCGCGGTCGCCTTCCCGCAGGTAACCGCACCAGGCTTCCGGCGTGCGGTGACGCGCCCGGCGCGGCTACTAGGTTGGGGACCCGATACCGAGCCCGGCGGAGGGAGGTGTCGGCGTGGCCGACGGCGAGAACGAGGTGGTTCGCTCGGTCGTCTCGGCGATCCTGCGCGATCGCGATCGGTTGATCGCCGAACTGTCCGCGGTGATGCGCGCGCAAGTCGCGGCGCTGGACTCGGACGCCCGGCTACGCGGATTGTTCGAAGCCGGTACCACCGACAACCTGATGTCCGTGCTCGACTTCGTCCAGAACGACGCCGCCGAGCACGACGTGCACGCCCCGGCTCGGGCGCTGGTGTACGCGCGGACGCTCGCACAGCGGGACGTCCCGCTGTCGGCGCTGATCCGCGCCTACCGGGTGGGGCACGCCGGATTCCTCGACATCGCGATGCGCTACGCCGTGGAATCGGGCGGTCCCGACAGCGCGGCGGCCATCATCCGGATCGTCAATCGCAGCGCCGTGTACATCGACCGGGTGTGCGAGCACGTCGGCGTCGCCTACGAACAGGAACGCGACCGGTGGGTGGGCAGCCGCGGCGGACTGCGCCAGGAATGGGTGGCGCGGGTACTCGACGGCACGGCCGACGACATCGGCCGAGCCGAGCAAGTGCTGCGCTATCCACTGACCGGTCGCCACGTCGCGGTGAACGCCTGGACCGATCCGCAGATCTCGGCGCGGGCCGCGATGAACGTCCTCGATGCCGTTCGCGCGGCGCTGGTTGCACTGTTCGGCAACCCGCGCCGAGCATTGCTGGTACCCACCGACGAACACGAGGTCCGGTTGTGGTTCTCGATCTCACGCGATATGACGATCGATATCGATGCCATCCAGCGCGCGGTGGCGGCCCTGTCGTCGCCGGTGCGGGTGGCGATCGGCGGGTGCGGCGACGGTGTCGCGGGATTCCGTCGCAGTCTGCGCCAAGCCGATCGAGTACGCGAACTCGTGCTGCTCGCCGGTCCCGATGCGCCGCGAGCGGTGTCGCACGACCAAGTGGCGGCCGTCGCGCTACTGGGCGGCGACATCGAGGAACTGCGCCACTATGTGGCCGACTACCTGGGTGAACTCGCCACCGACAACCAGCGCAATCTCTGGTTGCGCGAGACGTTGCGCGCCTTCCTGGCCAACAACCGCAGTTACGCCGCCACCGCACAGGAATTGTCGGTGCACCGCAACACCATTCAATACCGGGTGGGGCAGGCGCTCGAACTGATCGGCAACGTCCTCGACGATCACGACCGCACCCTGCACCTGCACCTGGCATTGCAGGCCGCACGCTGGCTCGGGCCCGCGGTGCTGCGGCCGGGCCCGCCGGGCTGAGCCGGGCGTTATGTGCGCTGCGCACGAAAGTTGTACGAAGTTTCGGTGTCGGCGAATATGGCCCGCCTCACATCCCGGTTCGTAGCATTCCAACGATGCGCGGCCGAGATGAGGAGAAAACACGATGTCAACACTGGAAACCGTGCGCGGGCAGATCGATACCTCCGATATCGGAGTGACATTGATGCACGAGCACGTCTTCGTGCTCACGGGGGACATCCAGCAGAACTATCCGGCCGAATGGGGTTCGGAGGACGAGCGCATCGCCGACGCCGTGCGACGGCTGCGAGTCGCCTTCGACGCCGGTGTGCGCACGATCGTCGATCCGACCGTGGTCGGGTTGGGCCGCTACATTCCGCGCATCCAGCGGATCGCCGAACAGGTGCCGCTGAACCTCGTGGTCGCCACCGGCGTCTACACCTACGGTGATGTCCCGTTCTTCTTCCACTACCGCGGGCCCGCGTTGAACGACATCGTCGGCGCGCGGGTCCCCGACCCGATGGTCGACATGTTCGTCGGCGACATCCGCGACGGCATCGCGGGCACCGGAGTGAAGGCGGGCATGCTCAAGTGCGCGATCGACCGCCAGGGCATGACCGCGGGCGTGGAACGGGTGATGCGCGCGGTCGCCGGGGCCCATCTCGAGACCGGCGTCCCGATCACGGTGCACACCCATCCGGAGTCGCGCAGCGGACTCGACGTCAAGCGCGTGATGTGCGACGAGGAAGGCGTCGACCCCCGCCGCATCGTGCTCGGCCACAGCGGCGACACCACCGACTGCGATCATCTGTCCTACCTGGCCGACGCCGGCTTCGTCCTCGGCATGGACCGCTTCGGCATCAACCTCGACACCACCTTCGAAGCGCGCGCGGACACCTTGATCGAAATGGTGCGCCGCGGCTACACCGACCGGATGGTGCTCTCCCAGGACGCGAGCTGTTACATCGACTGGATCGAGCCGGCCGCCATGGCCGCCCTGCCGCAGTGGCACTACACCCACTTGTTCGACGACGTGTTCCCCTACGTGCTCGACCGCGGCGTCACCGAGCAGCAGATCGCCGCCATGCTCGTCGACGTCCCGCGCGCGTTCTTCGAGGCGCGCGCACACTGACGTGGCTCATCGCCCACCGGCCCGATAGGATCGCCGCACCCTTACTCGGATCGTCCGGCACGTTCCTGCCGGGATGGGATGTGAATTCGTCATGGCCACGGTGACCTTCGACAACGCGACGCGGCTCTACCCCGGATCCGCCCAACCCGCGGTGGATCGGTTGAATCTGGAGATCGAGGACGGTGAGTTCCTCGTTCTGGTCGGCCCCTCCGGCTGCGGGAAGTCGACCTCGTTGCGCATGCTCGCCGGGCTGGAGGACGTCAACGGCGGCCGCATCCTGATCGGCGACAAGGACGTGACGCACGCGGAGCCGAAGGAACGCGATATCGCCATGGTGTTCCAGAACTACGCGCTCTACCCGCACATGTCCGTCGCGGAGAACATGGGCTTCGCGCTGAAACTGGCCAAGGTCGCCAAGGCGGAGAAGGAGAAGCGGGTCCTGGAGGCGGCCAGACTGCTCGACCTGGAACCTTTTTTGGATCGTAAGCCGAAGGCGCTGTCCGGTGGCCAGCGCCAGCGGGTCGCGATGGGCCGCGCGATCGTGCGCCAGCCGCAGGTCTTCCTGATGGACGAGCCGCTGTCCAACCTGGACGCCAAGCTGCGCGTGCAGACCCGCACCCAGATCGCGCAGTTGCAGCGCAGGCTCGCCACCACCACGGTGTACGTCACGCACGACCAGGTCGAGGCGATGACCATGGGCGACCGGGTCGCCGTGCTGAAGGACGGCCTGCTGCAACAGTGCGCGACGCCGCGCGACCTCTACCGCGATCCGGCCAATGTGTTCGTCGCGGGATTCATGGGCTCACCGGCCATGAACCTGTTCACGCTTCCAATCGCCGACGGCCGGGTCGAGCTGGGCGGGCACACGCTCGCGTTGCCGCGCTCGGTGGCGGACGCGGCCGGGGCCACCGTGACGGTCGGCATCCGGCCGGAGCACTTCGAGCCGGCCGGCGACGGCTCCGGCATCGAGATGGAAGTGGACGTGGTGGAGGAACTCGGCTCCGACGCCTACATCTACGGCCGCACCAGCGCCGAGGGCGCGACCGACGGCGCCGGGGAAACCATTGTGGCGCGGACGGATTGGCGCAACCCGCCCGCGAAGGGCACCCGCCTGCGGCTGGCCACCGACGCGGAACACGTCTACTTCTTCGACATCGACGGCCGCCGGCTCAACTGAGCACTGCGCCGGGTGGCCCGCTCGTGCGACACGGCGAGCGCGGGCACCCGGCGCGGCAGCGCGCACCGGCGGGCAGCGATCCAGCCCGCGCGCGGAACACGGGAACACGGGCCCGGTGCGCTCAGTCCGTTGTGTCCGATCGACGGCGTTCGCGCCGCCGCCGGGCGTAGTCCTCGTTGAGCCGCACGCCCAGTTCCTCGAGTTCGATCTCGCGACCGGATTCGCTGCGCACTTGCACCCGCACCGGCGCGCCGGTGGCCTCCTCCACCAGAAGCAGCGGGGCCGGCCCCGGCTGTAAGTAGGCGTCGCCCCACTGCATGAGCGCCAGCACGGCGGGCAGCAGATCCCGGCCCATCCGGGTGAGCACGTATTCGTGGCGGGTGCGCTTGCCTTCCTCTCGGTACGGCTGTTTGGCCAGCAAGCCCGCCTCGGTGAGCTTGCGCAACTGGGCCGCGGCCGCCGCGTCGGTGATGCCGACCCGGTTGGCGAACCCGTCGAACCGCCGCGTCCCGTAGTACGCCTCGCGCAGGATGAGCACCGCCGATCGGGTGCCGATGAGGTCCATCGCCTTCGCGATCGAGCATTCCTCGGCCTTCCACGCGCTGAGATCGGCCAACGGTCCTTCCATCACTGCTGCCATGACGAACATCATACCGAAGCTGACTTGCCTCAACTATTGTCAGAGGTAATCTGACTATGTGTTGATAGAGCCAGGCATGCTGGCCCGGCTCTCGGTCCGGAAGGAAGCACCATGAGAGACGCGGTGATTGTCGAAGCGGTACGCACCCCGATCGGCAAAGGCAAGCCGAACGGCGCACTGCACAATGTCAACGCGGTGGATCTGCTGGCCCACAGCCTGCGCGAGGTGGTGGACCGCAGCGGCATTGATCCCGCACTCATCGATGACGTGATCGGCGGCGTCGTCACCCAGTTCGGCGAGCAGGGCGCGAACATGACCAGGCGGGCCGCGCTGGCCGCCGGATATCCCGAATCCGTCCCGGCGACCACCGTCGACCGACAGTGCGGCAGCAGCCAGCAGGCGATCCACTTCGCCGCGCAGGGCGTGATCGCGGGCGCCTACGACATCGTGGTCGCCGCGGGCGTGGAGTCGATGGGCCGGATTCCCATGGGCGCCAACCTGGTCGGATCGGACGACATATCCGGCGTCGGATTCGCCGAGCGCTACCCGGAGGGTCTGGTGTCACAGGGCATCAGCGCCGAGCTGATCGCGGCGAAGTGGGGACTCACCCGCACCCAGTTGGACGAGTTCGCGCTCGCCAGTCACGAGAAGGCCGCGCTCGCCACCAAGAACGGCCTGTTCGCCCGTGAGCTGGCGCCGATCAACGGACTCGCCACCGACGAGGGCATCCGGGTCGGCAGCACCTTGGAGACGCTGGGGGCACTCCGTCCCGCCTACTACGACCCGGCCATGGCCGCCCGCTTCCCGCAGATCGGCTGGGCGATCACGGCGGCGACCGCGAGCCAGGTCAGCGACGGCAGCGCGGCGGTGCTCATCATGACCAGCGAGCGCGCGAAAGAACTCGGACTGAAGCCGCTCGCCCGCCTGCACAGCTTCGCGGTGGCCGGCGACGACCCGCTGCTGATGCTCACCGCGGTGATACCGGCGACCCGAAAAGTGTTGCAGCGCGCCGGTTTGCAGCTGTCGGACATCGACCTGGTCGAAATCAACGAGGCGTTCTCGCCGGTGGTGCTGGCCTGGGCGCACGACACCGGCGCGGACCTGGCGAAGGTCAACGTCAACGGCGGCGCGATCGCCATCGGCCACCCACTCGGCGCGTCCGGCGCGCGCCTGATGACCACGCTGGTGCATGCCATGCAGGACCGCGGCGCCCGCTACGGCCTGCAAACCATGTGTGAGGCAGGCGGGTTGGCCAACGCCACCATCATCGAAAGGTTGTGATCAGCCGCGCTACCGGCGATGCGTGTTCGTCGCGAACACGCCCGCCGGTGGCGCGCGTTCGCCCGCCGCCGCGACCCGCGCGCAATAGGTCGTGATCGGCTAGTACGAAACGAGTATCACCGCGATCAGGAATCCGAGCACCCAGGATTCGAGAATCAACGGGATGGCGATGAGCGGGGTCCACGCGATCGGCCTGCCGTCGCGCACTTTCTCCAGCACCGAGAACACCGCCGCGAGCACCGATGCCACGATGCCGGCCCAGGCGACGACCTGCGCCCACGGCAGATACCCGACCATGCGCCCATCCCGGCCATCGCGCGCGAGCACATCGTAGAGCGGAACGAAAGACGCCATCAGCCAGCCGAATCCGAGGACGATCACCGAACCCAGCGCCACGCGCAGCGCATCGGTGGTTCGCCGCCGGAGATGCCACGCCATGCCTTCAGCATGACCGGCTCGCGGCCACCCGGCACCTCGGCGGTTCAGTTTCCCGGATACACCTGGGACGCCAGCGCGAGGCCCCCGCCGAACGAGGCGACGATCAGCACCATCGCCAGCACCGGCCAGTACCACATGTACCAGCGCTTCACCGCGGCCAGAATGAGCATCCCGGTCACGCCGGCGATCGCGAAGGCGGTTCCGCCCCAGGACACCGCGAAGGCCCAACCCAGGTAGTCGGTGCGGCAGTTGTCCGGCCCGCACGGATCGGTGGCGAAGGCGAAGAAGACGGTGAAGTAGGCGGCAGCGAGGCCGAGGACCGCCGCGACGCAGTACAGCACGACGGAGAGTACGACGTCCCAGGTCCGCACCGGCCGCTGCCCGGCGGATGGACGCGCGGGCCCCGGCGGCGGGCCGTACGGCGGCCAGGGCTGCGGGGTACCGGTCTGGATCATGACGCCAACGATCCAGCATCGGCCGTCGGGCCGGCTCCGGGAAACTACTCGAGTTCACGTGCGCAATCCTCGATCCGCGGCGGCAACCGAATAAGCTGGTCGGCGATGAGCGATTCCGTAGCGCAGAACGTCGTCTACGCCATTCCGATGCGCACCCGTTTCCGTGGCATCACGGTGCGCGAGGGAATGCTGATCCACGGACCGCTCGGGTGGGGCGAGTTCTGTCCGTTCCCCGAATACGACGACCGGGAGGCTGCCGCCTGGCTGGCCACCGCCCTGGAACAAGTGACGACGGGCTGGCCCGAACCGGTACGCGATCGCATTCCGATCAATTGCACGGTGCCCGCCGTGGACCCGGAACAGGCGCACGCGATCGTGGGCCGGTCCGGCTGCCGCACCGCCAAGGTGAAGGTCGCCGACCACCCCGACTCGCTCGCGGAGGATCTGGCCAGGGTGGAGGCGGTACGCGACGCGCTCGGCCGCAACGGCGCGATCCGGGTCGACGCCAACGCGGTCTGGGATGTCGACACCGCCGTGCGCCACATCCAGCGGATCGATAAGGCCGCGGGGGGTCTGGAATATGTCGAACAGCCCTGCCGGACGATCGAGGAACTCGCCGCGGTGCGCCGCCGCGTCGACGTCCGCATCGCCGCCGACGAATCCATCCGCCGCGCCGAAGACCCGCTGCGGGTCGCGGTCGCCGGGGCCGCCGACATCGCCGTCCTCAAATGCACACCACTCGGCGGCGTACGTCGCGCCCTCCAAGTGGCGGAGGCGGCGGGACTGCCCTGTGTGGTCTCCTCCGCCCTGGAGACCAGCGTCGGCCTCGCCGCGCAACTGGCGCTGGCCGGCGCACTTCCCGAGCTCGACTTCGCCTGCGGCCTCGGCACTTTGAGCCTGCTCACCGGCGATGTGACGCCGGGCGCGCTGCGCGCCTCGGACGGTTATCTCCCCGTTCTCCGCACCCCACCCGAGCCGGACCCGCAGCTGATGGAAAGCCATCGCCATCCCGATGCCGACCGCACCGCGTGGTGGCAGGAGCGATTCTCCCGCGTCAGCGCCTTGGTCCCACAAGCCCCGGCGCCCTGACCGACCTCGCAGCGCGAGTGAAGGTTCCGACTTCGCCGACTCGGCTTCCGTTCACCGGAGGCTCATCCGATCCGTACCCCACAGCCCAGCAAAGTCGTCCGCAAGAGCAACGCCGCCTCAGGACCGATAACGCCGTCGACCAGTTCCACATAGCGGTCACAGAACTCCGGTCCGTGCGCGGCTACCGACCCCGGGGCCGACTCGAGGTGATGCGCCAGTTCATGCAGGATCACCAGCTCACGCAGGGCCCAGGCGCTGCCGCCGGTGTGCAGCGGAACCGCTAACACGTTCCCCGCCGCCTCGTAATGCGCGGCGGTGGTCCCGGCGCGCGAGCGGACGCGCACCGCCACGGCGGCCCGGTCCCACCGCGACCGTACCCAATTGAGAGCCAGCACCTTGTCCGCATAGCTCTGCACGGATTCCACCGAGGCGAAGCGTCGCTCGATCGGCAAAGTGAGCTGCGAACCATAGAGTTCGACGGTGCGCGCGCCGTGCTCGTCCGCACGATCGAACACCCCGCGTACCAACTGCTCGGCGTCGTACACCTTGGCGCGCTGGCTGTCGCGCACCGTCATCGTCGCTTAGCCGATCTCGCAGCAGCGGGCACCAGCCGATTGCCGAAACCCGCCGATGCCTCCGACGATCGCACGCGGCCACGCCCACCCGCACGCCGAATGCTGTTTACACTGGTCAACCGCCCTCCGGGGAACTCAACTTCCGACGGGCAGCCGGGAGTTCGGGCGAGGTACCGATCCGTGCGGCCCGGCCCGCGCGATCCCCCGCCGCCCGCGCCGCCGCCGAATGCCCCGCCGACGCCTGCGGCCCGCGCCAGGTGCCGCGCGCCTCCGACGTCTCGGCGTAGAAGTCGGTGAGCTCGATCTCTTTGGCGCGCAATGCCAGAGCCGTGCCGGTGGCCTCGGCTTCCCGTGGCGACACCTCCGCTACGACCTCGGCCTTCACCTCCGTCAGCCGCCGCCCGATCCGCGCGGCGAACGCCATCTGGAAGTTCAGCCGTGCTGTCACACCCGCGACCGGCGCCTGCACCCGGCGCCGCACCGGACGACCCCATCGCTTCTCCACCACGATCTTCTCGACGGTGGCCGATTTGTAGGCGCCCGACTTGATGTACTGGTCGGACGCGCGCACCATCTGCACGAGCAGGCTGGCGTAGAGCGCCTCGCAGGTATCGATGTCGGAGTCGAATCCATACGCGTAGACCTGCGTCGAAGTACGGGCGACATCGCAGCGCACGTCGTTCGCCGCCGCGATCGCGACGAACAACTGGACATAGGTCCGCAACCCGCGCTTGCCCGGCTCACCGATCGGGACGACCCGCTGCACCGGCGTGGGCCTGCGCTCGCGTCCTGCGATGTGCGCTCGCGCCACCGCGAGGTCGATAGACGACTTCGTGGCCAGGCGCTGAGCCGCGGCGAGAAACGCTTCGGCCTCGTGCTCGTTGTCGGTGGCCTCGGCCTTGCGCAGCAGCCCACCGATGCGGGTGAGCATCCGATCGGGAACCGCGTTCGGCGAAGTCATCGCGCCCCAGCCTAGTGGGCGTAGCCGGTCGAACTCCGTCCGATGTCGGCTTCGTTCGAGAACTACGTCATTCGCTCGCCGGGTACCGCGGTGCGCCCGCTGGGTTCGATCACGATGTCGCGAGGGACACCGAGTCGATCCATCTCGTACAGGTGAGTGGACATCAGCATGTACCACCGACTCGAGGGCGTATGGTCGGGTTCGGCATCCGGAACCCTCGACGCGATCCGCGCGTAGTAGTCGCTGATCGCCTCTTCACTGAACTCGATCGCGACCGGCGGCGCCGCGGCTCGACCTCCCCCCGGAGCCGTGATCCTGAGCCCGCCCTTCTCATCGGTCGCCACGCGAAGTCCCAACCCGCGCGCGGCGCGCCGATTCGGTCAGCTCGGCTGACGTCGGATCAGCGTGCACACCCACCTCTCGGAAAAGCCGTGCTGATCTTTCCACTGCCAGTGACGATCACCGACGAGAGCATCCTCGGGAGATACGCCCGCAAGTGGCTCTTACCGCCACTGTCCCGCACTCCGGATCGACACCATGTATCTTGCCTTGTGCACCGGCAGGGTGTGCTGCCGCTCACGAATGATCCTGGAGTGTTTGCGATGGCTGTGAAGAAGGTGTCGTCCCTACGTTCGTCGCTGTTGCCGCGGGCCGCGGTGGCGGTCGCTTCGGTCGGGCTGCTGACCGCGACGTTCACCAGTGCCTGCTCCAGCGACAGCGGCGGCAGTCCGACCAGCCAGAACCTCACCGGACGCGGTCCGATCACCTACGTCGAGGGCAAGGACACCACCGAGACCGGTGCGGTCAAGCAGCTGATCGAGCGCTGGAACGCCGCGCACCCGGACGAGCAGGTGACGTTCAAGGAACAGTCGAACGACGCCTCGCAGCAGTACGACGACCTGGTCGAGCACATGCGCTCGAAGCAGTCCAACTACGACGTGGTCGCCCTGGACGTGCCCTGGACCGCCGAGTTCGCCGCCAAGGGCTGGATCCAGCCGTTGAAAGACTCCTTCACCCTCGACACCAGCGCGCTGCTCTCCCCGCCGGTCGCCAGCGCCACGTACAACAACACCCTCTACGCCGCCCCCCGCAACACCAACGGTGGCCTGCTGTTCTACCGCAAGGACCTGGTGGCGAACCCGCCCAAGACCTGGAACGAACTGCTCGCCCAGTGCCCCATCGCGCGCCAGCAGAACATCGGTTGCTACGCGGGCCAATTCGCGCCCTACGAGGGCCTGACCGTGAACGCGGCCGAAGTGATCAACGCCTACGGCGGCAGCTTCGTCGGCGCCGACGGCAAGACCCCCACGGTGAACAGCGCGCAGTCCCGCGCCGGACTGAAGGTCCTGGTGGACGCGTACAACAACGGGGACATCCCCAAAGAGGCCATCACGTTCAAGGAGCCCGAGTCCAGCAACGCCTTCGCGCAGGGCAAGCTGATGTTCTTGCGCTCGTGGCCGTCCACCTTCGGTGACGTCGGCGGCGAGGCCAGCGCGGTGAAGGACAAGTTCGCGGTGGCCCCGCTGCCCGGTGAGAACGGCGTCGGCGCCTCCACCCTCGGCGGCTACAACGCGGCGATCAGCGCGTACTCCAAGAACAAGGCCACCGCGCTGGACTTCCTGCGCTTCCTGATCAGCGAGGACGCGCAGCACATCGTCGCCGCGGGCGCGCTGCCCTCGGTGCGGGCGTCCATGTACGACGACCCCGCTCTGATCGCGAAGATGCCGTACCTGCCCGCGCTCAAGGACTCCATCGCCAGCGCGGTGCCGCGCCCGGTGACACCCTTTTATCCCGCGGTGAGCAAAGCCATCCAGGACAACGCTTATGCTGCGTTGAACGGAACCAAGTCCGTCGACGACGCGATCACCGGGATGCAAAAGGGCATCGAAACCGCCGGATCGTGAGCGGTTGAGCGCAACGGACCCGACGAACCCGCAGGAGAGAAACGGTGTCGGATCCTTCGGGAACGGCGACTAGCGTGCCGAAAGACGACGAGTTCGTTCCGGCCAGGCGCGGCTGGGCCGCGAGGACAGCCCACGAGCTGCGACGATCCGGGAGAGCCTGGGTGTTCGTCACGCCCGTGCTGATCGCGCTCGCGGTCGTCATCGGGTATCCCGTGTTCCGGGCGCTGTGGATGTCCTTCCAGAAGGACCCCGGCCTCGACCCGGCGACCGGCATGTTCGTCGAAGGCGGCAACGCCGGGTTCGCGAACTACACGCACTGGCTGCTGCAACAGTGCCAGGTCGCCACCGGCGAGACGGTGGCCTGCCCGACCGGCAACCTCGGCTCGCAATTCTGGCTGGCCATCGGGATCACGCTGTTCTTCACGGTCGTCACCGTCGCCCTCGAAGCGACGCTGGGCCTCGGTATGGCCATGGTGATGGGCAAGACCTTCCGCGGCAGGGCGCTGCTGCGCGCGGCCGTGCTGATTCCGTGGGCCATCCCGACCGCCGTCACCGCACGGCTGTGGGAGTTCATGTTCCAGTACGACGGCGTGGTGAACCGCGTGCTCGGCACGCACATCCTGTGGACGTCCGACGCGTGGCCTGCCCGGTTCGCGGTGATCGCGGCCGACGTCTGGAAGACCACGCCGTTCATGGCGCTGCTGCTGCTGGCCGGTCTGCAAGTGATCCCGGCCGACGTGTACGAGGCGGCTCGCGTCGACGGCGCGTCGGCCTGGCAGCGGTTCACCCAGATCACCCTGCCGCTGCTGAAACCGGCCCTGCTGGTCGCGGTGCTGTTCCGGACCATGGACGCGCTGCGGATGTTCGACCTGCCCGCGATCATGACGCTGGGCAACCCGTCCACCCGCACGGTGTCGATCCTGGTGGTCGATCAGGTCCGGCAAGGCCCCAACAGCGCGGCCGCGTTGTCCACGATCACCTTCCTTTTGATCTTCGCCGTGGCGTTCGTGCTGGTGAAGATCCTCGGCGCGAATGCGGTTCGCACCCAGGAAGAACAGCGGGAGGCGCACTGATGTCCGTGCAGACGGCGGAGAAGCCGGTGACCGACGAGTCCACCGCGCGGCCGGTTCCGTGGACCAAGCGCCTCGGTTCGGTGCGGCTCTATCTCGGCGCGCTGATCGTGCTGGTCTGGGGTCTCGCGCCGTTCTACTGGATGGCGGTCACCGCGTTCCGCGACCCCGACTACACCTTCGAGAACACTCCGTGGCCGACGCACGTCACGCTGGAGAACTTCCGCAACGCGTTCGACACCAGCCGAGGCAACAACTTCGGCAAGGCGCTGGTCAACAGCATCGTCATCGGTTCCATCACGACGGCGATCGCACTGGTCATCGGCGTGCTGGCGGCATACGCGCTGGCGCGGCTCACCTTCCACGGCAAGTACGTGGTGTCCGGCCTGATCCTCAGCGCCTCGATGTTCCCGGTGGTCGTGCTGGTGACCCCGCTGTTCCAGCTGTTCACCAACCTCGGCTGGATCGGCGAGTACCAGGCGATGATCATCCCGAACATCTCGTTCGTGCTGCCGATGACGGTCTACATCCTCGCGTCCTTCTTCGCCGAACTGCCGTGGGAACTCGAAGAAGCCGCCCGGATCGACGGCGCCACCAAGCTGCAGGCCTTCCGCCTGGTGATGTTGCCCTTGGCCGCGCCCGCCGTGTTCACCACCGCGATCCTCGCGTTCATCGCCGCGGTCAACGAATATCTGCTCGCGCGTTTGCTTTCCAGCGACAAGACCGAACCCGTGACCGTCGCGATCGCCCGCTTCTCCGGCAACAACCCACTGGTCCAGCCGTACGCGGCGATCATGGCGGCAGGCACGATCGTCACCATCCCGTTGGTCGTCATGGTCCTGCTCTTCCAGCGCCGCATCATCTCCGGCCTCACCGCGGGCGGCGTGAAGAGCTGAATCTTCGGC
>NZ_JBHVDM010000084.1:0-31257 GCF_042802775.1 Nocardia sp. NPDC057455
TTCTGGGCGAGGCTCGGGACATGGTGACCAACAGCATGCGGCAAACCCGCTCCCCACTGGCCGGCGCGCTGCGCGGCCTGGCGCTCGGGCGGGTCGCGCTCGGGTCGGCCGCCCTCGTTGCCCCGCGGACGTTGACCGAGGCGCTCGGCGTGCGCCCCACACCCGAACTCGACTACATGACCAGGATCTTCGGCGCACGGGCGATCGCGCTGGGCCTGGGGTATCTGACCGCGCCCGCCGAAGAACTGCCACGCTGGCAGCGACTCGCGTTGCTGGTGGACATCCTGGACACGACGCACGGCGGGGTGCGCCTCCTGCGGAGTGACGTCCCACGCCAGGCGTCGGTCGCTCTGGTCGCCCTGACCGGCGGCTACATGCTCGTCGGCGCGACCCGGCTGGCCAGGGACCTGCGGGTTCCAGCCGCTTCGCCACCATCGCGACAGTGCTTCTGCGCCTGCCCACCCCGATCCTCGCCCGCGTGACGCGCTGGGAATGGTTCGCCGAAGAAGGCGCTGTCTCCGCCTCCGGCGCTCCGCTCGACGACATCTTCCTTCCCGCGCCCCGTCGCTGATGTCGGTGTCCTGCTGCCGCCTCCGACCCATACCGAGCGCGCCGGAATCCTCGGCCACGATTCCAGCGCGCCCGTGCTCTGCGCTACGGCCGAAAAGCGCTACGACGAGGAAGTTCGCTCTCCTGTGGGCCGGGTATCGGCGAGCTCTCGGGGTAACACCACGGTGAAGGTCGCCCCGCGTCCCGGTTCGCTGACGACCGACACTCGTCCGCCGTGGGCGGTCACCAGCGCTTGGACGATGGACAGGCCGAGGCCGGTGCCGCCGCTGGCGCGGGTGCGTGAGGCGTCCGCGCGGTAGAAGCGCTCGAACACCCGGGCGGCGGCATCCGACGGCAGTCCGGGCCCCGCGTCGATCACGTCGATGCGGACGCGATCGGGGGCGGCGGTGAGCCGCACCGTGATCGCCGCTTCGCGGGGGGTGTGGGTGAGGGCATTGCCGAGGAGGTTGCCCAGGACCTGGCGCAGGCGCGCTTCGTCGCCCACGACGCCCATGGTTCCTTCGCCGTCGCCGATCACCAAGGTGATCGGGCGGTCCGGCGCGTCGGGCGAAGGCTTCTGGCGGGCGGCGATGGCCTGCGCGTTGTGCACGGCGTCGCCGGCGAGCGCGAGCAGGTCGACGGGCTTGCGCTCCAAAGGGCGCTTCTCGTCCAGCCGCGCCAGCAGCAGCAGATCTTCGACGAGCACACCCATGCGCTCGGCCTCGGCCTCGATCCGGCCGACCACCATTCCCGCATCGGTACTGGCGCCCTGCCGGTACAGCTCGGCGAAACCGCGAATCGTGGTCAGCGGCGTGCGCAGTTCGTGGCTGGCATCGGCGACGAAGCGGCGCATCCGCGCTTCCGAGCGGCGGGCCGCTTCCTCGGAGGCCTCGGTCGCGGCCACGCCGTGCTGGATCTGCGCGAGCATCTCGTTCAACGACCGCGCCAGATGGTCGACCTCGGTGTCGACGCCGCGCACCGGCACCCGCCGGTGCAGATCGCCGCCCGCTATCGCCGCAGCGGTCTGCTCCACCTCGCGCAGCGGCCGCAGGCTGCGCCGGATCACCAGGTAGCCGACGGCCCCCAGGGCCAGCAGAGTCGCTGCCCCCGTGCCGAGCTCGAAGAAGATCAGCCGCGATACCGTCTCTCGGTTGTCGGTCAGCGGCAGGCCGATGGTGGTGGAACCGTACTCGTTGATCGTGGTCAGTACCCGCCAGCGCACCGACGAATCGTCCGAGGAGTCCACCGTTCGCGGTGTCCGGGCGATCGTGCCGCCGAGATCCGGGGCGCCCGCGGTGCTGTTGCCGCCCGGAGGGTCCGGATACACCTGGCCGTCTGCTCCTGTGCGCAGTTCGAAGAACCGGCGCGGCTGCTCGCCCACCGACCTCGGCTGCACCGGCGCGGCCGGGAGATCCGCGGGAATCCATTGGGTGCGACCGTCACTGGTGATCACCTGCCGCATCGGACGTGGCTGCGCCCAGGACCGCGCCGCGTCGTAGAGCTGTTCGTCGGTGCGCTGGGTCAGCGATCGGCTCAGCGCCGAGGTCACCGCCGCACCAGACGCGAACAGCGCCGCCGCCGTCAACAGCAGCAGCACGATCACCAGCCCCACCCGGAGCGGGACCGCCGACATCCGCCGCGCGAGTTTCGTTCGTACGCTCACGTCCGGCTCACCCGGGGTTCGCGCAGCACATAACCCACGCCGCGCAGCGTGTGCAGCAGTTTCGGTTCGGTGGTGTCGACTTTGCGCCGCAGATATGACACATACGACTCGACCACGCCCGCGTCGCCGCCGAAATCGTAGCGCCAGACATGATCCAGGATCTTCGGCTTGCTCAGCACCTTGCCCGCGTTGACCATGAAGTACCGCAGCAGGGTGAACTCGGTCGGCGACAGCGACACCGGAGCGCCCGCCTTCCACACCTCGTGGCTGTCGTCGTCGAGCACCAGATCGCCCACCGTCATTTGGTTGACGCCCTTGTGCGCGGACTGTATTCCGCTGCGGCGCAGGATTACTCGAAGCCGCGCGATGACCTCCTCCAGGCTGAACGGCTTGGTCACGTAGTCGTCCGCGCCGAGGGTGAGTCCGGTGAGCTTGTCGTCGACGTCGTCGCGGGCGGTGAGGAACAGCACGGGGGCGCTCACGCGGTCGGCGCGCAGTCGCCGCAGCATCCCGAACCCGTCCATGCCGGGCATCATCACGTCCACGATCAACGCGTCCGGCCGGAATCCGCGCACCCGATCCAGCGCCTCGGTGCCGCTGAGCGCGGTGGCCACCTCGAACCCCTGGAACCGCAAGCTCACGGCGAGCAGTTCGATGATCATCGGTTCGTCGTCCACGATGAGGACGCGGGCTTCGGGTTCGGTGCCGGTCATGCGTCCATGATTACGTCGCAGGCACCGAGCAACCTGCGAGCAAGCTGGGCGTTTCCTGTGAGCAGGGGCCGCCGGCAGGCGCGCTGTTCGCGCGGGCGGGATAGCTGAGCGGCGCCTCTATCCGCCCTCCGCGTACATCATGACTGGTCCGGCCGCCCGCGCCTTGCGCCCGATGCGTGTGACCGGGCTCGCCGGTGACAAGCGAGACGAGCGCGCGTCACCGAAGGTCTTGCCTCGCATCCGATCGGCATGCTGTGCGCCGCGACCCGCACTGTCCGCGATGGTGCGTGCTGGGGATTGCGGCCCGATGTTCTGTCGATTGCCGGTGGGGGACCAGCGAGGTGATCATGTGGCGGACTTGCCATACGCCTCGGTGCGCCCTTGCCGGGGCGATCTGCGGGGGCCCGCCTTCGACGGTTGCCATTGCCTGGCAACTCGAACAGCCGTCGGCGGCGATACTGCCGCCGAACATGCGGCAAATGTATCGCCGCGCCCTGCGGTGCGGCGATACATTTGCGGTCGGAATCCGGGCGATCAGCTGCCGGTGGGAGCGGTCAGGTCGTAGACCGTGACGTTGCCGACCGTCTTCGCCGTGTAGTGCGCCTTCACCCACTCGGTGATCTCGTCCGCCGCCGACTTCGCACCGCCCGAGCCGGGGCGCATGCCTTGTCCTTGCGCGACGAAGTAGTGCACCTCGCCGTCGGCGACGTACTGCTGGAACTGTGCCAACGTCGGCGCGTCATCGCCACCGCTGAAGCCGCCGATCGCGATCACCGCCGTGCCGGTGCGCAATTCCAGGCTCGACGCGGTGCCGGAGCCGACGCTCGCCGCCGACCACCGGTTGTCGGTGGCCTCCAGCAGGGCGTCCAGCTCCGCGTTGTCGGCGCTTGCGACCGGCCCACCGGCGCCGGTCACGGGAGCCGCGTCGCCGGTGGACCGGCTGTCGGCGGCGGGCATGTCCCCGGTCGGCAGATCCGTGCCGGTGGGAGCCGCACCGCCGGTCGGCAGATCGGTGCCGGACGTGCCGTTCGTGTTACCGGTGGGCAGATCGGTGCCGGACGTGCCGTTCACGTCACCGGTGGAGCCGTCGGCAGGCGGACCATCCGCTGCCGCCCCGCTGCCGCTTCCTCCGGGCTCACCCATCGAACCCGCCTGTGCGGGCCCGGAGGTGGGGATGCCGCCGCTGTGCGCGTGCGTGACCGTCTCGACCGCGTAAGCCGTGGATCCGGCGAACCCGGCGAGCAATGCGGCCGCCGCGATCGTCACGGCGATCCCGCGCGAGCGGTGCGCGCCTACCAGTAGGCCCACCGCGGCGAGCGCGGTCACGACCAGTACCGTCCAGCGCAGCCAGGGCAACCAGTCCGGCGTGCGGTCGAGCAGGACGAAGGCCCAGACGCCGGTGACCGTCGACAGGAGCGCCAACGTGATCCTGGCCGCCACGTGCCCGCGCCGCCGCCACAACTGTGTCACGGCGATGCCGGTGACACCGGCGATGCCCGGCGCCAGGGCCACCGTGTAGTACGGGTGGATGATGCCGCTCATATAGCTGAATACCAGGCCGGTGCCGAGCAACCACCCGCCCCAGAGGATCATCGCCGCCCGCAGCCGATCGGTGCGCGGTGCGCGGTGGCTCAGCCACAGCCCGGCGACCGAGCCGATCAGCGCCGCCGGGAGCAGCCAGGACACTTCGGTCGCCATGGTGCCGCTGAACAGCCGGGCGAATCCGGTGTCGCCGCCGAACGCGCCGCCCATGCCGCCGTCTCCGGGGCCGCCCGAGTTCCCGCTCGGATTGCCGCTGCCGCCCAGCAACCGGCCCATCCCGTTGTAGCCGAGCGCCAGTTCCCACAGGCTGTTGTCGGTCGACCCGCCGATGTAAGGTCGCGAGTCCGCGGGCCACAGCTCGACCAGCAGCACGTACCACCCGCCGGCGACCACCATGGCAGCGCACGCGGTGACCGATTTGACGATTCGGGACCAGAAACCTCCCGCCGCGGCGACCAGGAACACCAGCGCCAACGCGGGCAGGACCAGGAATGCCTGCATCATCTTGGTCAGGAACGCCAAACCGATGACCACACCGGCCAGCGCGAGCCAGCCGGTGCTCGCCGAACGCCAGCGCAGCCCGTGCGAGTCGATCGCGCGCACCGTGCAGTAGGCCGCCGCGACCAGCAGCAACGTCAGCAAGGCATCCGGGTTGTCGAAGCGGAACATCAACGCGGCGACCGGAGTGGCCGCCGACGCCGCACCGGCCAGCAGGCCCGCGCCGGGTCCGCTCCACCGCCGTACCGCGGCGTACAGCAGACCCACCGAGCCGACACCCATCAAAGCCTGCGGCGCCAGCAGCGACCACGAGCCGAACCCGAACAGCCGCCCCGACAGGCCCATGACCCACAGCGACGCGGGGGGCTTGTCCACCGTGATCGCGTTGCCCGCGTCGTGCGCGCCGAACAGCAGCGCCTTCCAGCTCTGCGTGCCCGCCTGCGCCGCGGCGGCGTAGTACTCGTTCGCCCACCCGGAGACCGTGAGATTCCAGAAGTACAGCACCGCCGTCGCGACCAGCAGCGCGAACACCGCCGGGCGCGCCCACCGAGGTTGGGTCGCGGGCCCGAAGAACGCGCGATCCGCCCATGATCGTTCGTGGGTGGGGGCGCGATGGGCGCCGACGGGTCTCCCGACGGCCTCCACCCCCGGCGGGACGCTCGTAATCGACGCCATGCTCTTCGCCTTCCTTCCGTGTGAACCTCTGCTCGAAGGCTAGGAAGGCTGTCTGCCCGCAACCTGGGGCAAACCTGCGAGTGCGCTGTGCGGGTCGACGGTGCCGGGCGGGATTCGGCGGGTCAGCGGCGGCGGATCAGCAGAACGTTGTCTTTACGCGTGCCCGGCTGTCCCTCCGGGCCCGCGTGCTCGCGCTCGACCACGTCATCCACTTCCACCTGCCATTCGGCCGGGTCCGGCGCGAGGTCGGCGCGCACCTCGGCGGTGGTCGGAAAGTGCACGTGGGCGGGCGGTTCGGATACCCAGGTGGGCCATTCCGCGTGGCCGACGATCAGCAGCAGCCCGCCGGGCGCCACCGCCGCCGCGGCCCGGCGCAGGATTCGCGCCCGTTCACCATCCTGGGCCGCCGGTGAATGCAGATACTGCGCCGTGACGAGGTCGTACTGCCCGGACGGGAAGCTGTGGTCGAGATCGTGCCGCTGCCAATCGATTTCGCCGGGCAGAGTCTGTCGTGCCGCCCGCGCCCTGGCGCGGGCCAGCGCGGTCTCCGAGATGTCCACCGCCGTGACCCGCCAGCCGCGCTCGGCCAGCCAGATCGCGTCGGCGCCCTCGGCGCAGCCCAGGTCCAGTGCCGTACCCGGGGCGACCGCTTCGATCTCCCGCACCAGCAGGAAGTTCGGCCGTCCCGACCAGATCTGGTCGCGCTCCTGGTAGAAGGACTCCCAGTACTCGACGGTCGTCGGCGTGGTCCGGTCCTGGTGGTGGTGTGTCGCACTCATGCGATCCACCATCCACCGGCTCGGCCATTTCGGCAAATATCGTTGCCGCTTCGGCAACTGGCCCGAGTGGCCGCGGGGAGGCGTCGGACGCCACCGCGGCCGCCCGAGGTCAGCAGTCGTCGAGCGGGTCGCGCAGGATCATGCCCTCGGCGGCGCGCAGGCGCGTTGTCATGGTCGTCAGCAGGTCGACGGAATCCTCGGAGAGGCCGATGGCCGTGTGCAGCAGCCTGCGCAGCCGCGGGCTGGTCAGCCGGCCGGTCAGGGCGCTGTCGTGCTCGGTCGGTTCGGTGTCGAGCTGTCGGTCGAGATTCACGGGAAGGTACTCACAATCGGTCATCGGGCCCCCTGGAACCACTGTGGATGCGCCGACCGTGCCAGGAACGATGGGTAGGCACGGGCGAAATCGTTCCGGGGCGCAGCGTACATCGCACACAGTTGGTCGCTGGACCGGGTCGGAATGGTTGCATGTGGTCTCCGTGCCGCAGTCGGGTCGGTTCGTCCGTGCCGTGGCCGTGCCCGCTCCGGTGCCGAGACCGCACCCATTGTTCCACTGTCCCTGGAGAATTCGGCAAAACAGCCTGTCGGCGCAGGTCGCGGCCGTGGCGCTGCGCGCACCGGTGGTTACGCGGGGGGCGCGCCCGCCGCTCGTTCCCATCCGCGGGAAATTGCTCGTCGGTGCGGGGGCTCGCCGCAAAATCGGGAGCTCGCGTCGTCCACACATGACACGATGGGTGGCGGCCGAAGCAGGTACCGACCCGATGAAGGGCCAGGGATGGGGCATCTCGACGACCGGGTAGCGGTGATCACCGGCGGCGCCCGCGGGCAGGGGCGCGCGCACGCTCTCGCGCTGGCGAACGCGGGCGCGGACATCGTGGTGTGTGATATCGCCGCACCCTTGCCGGGCCTGCCCTACGAGCTGAGCACTCCCGACGACTTGGCCGAGACCGCCGCCCTGGTCGAGCGGACCGGCCGCCGTTGCGTCGCCGTGCGGGCCGACGTGCGCAGCCTGGAACAGATGCGCACGGTGGCCGAGCGCGCGCTGGAGGAATTCGACCGCATCGACATCCTGATCGCCAACGCGGGCATCGCGTCCAACTCGCCCGTCGCCGAGATGGACGACCAGTTGTGGCAGGACATGATCGACACCAACTTGACCGGCGTCTTCCACAGCTTCCGCGCGGTCGTCCCGCACATGATCGAGCGCCGCTGGGGCCGCGTGGTGGCCACCTCGTCCATCGTGGCGAAAATGGGCGTGCGCAACGCGGCGCACTATGCCGCGAGTAAATGGGGCGTGCTGGGCTTGGTGAAGTCGCTGTCCCTGGAGGTGGCGGAGTACGGCATCACGGTGAACGCCCTGCTGCCGTCGGGGGTGGACACCGACATGATCCAGAACCCCGCCACGTGGCGGCTCATGGTGCCGGACAAGGAGAATCCCACCAAGGAGGACTGGATGGCGATCATCGAATCCGGCCCGCCCAACGGCGATCTGATCCAGCCCGCCGAGGTAGCCGAAGCGGTGCTGCTGCTGGTCTCCGAACACGGCCGCCACTTCAACGGAGAGGCTGTCACCATTTCCTGCGGCGGAAGCGCGAGTACCTCCTAGCATCCGAGCCCGTGGCCGGAAAGCGCAGGCCGCGAACGTGGTTCAGGAAACGAGGCCGGCGGAGCAGGTCGCCATCGTGCAGGCGGGCGCCTCGCGGTGAAGCGCCCGCCTTGCTCGTCCGGGGCCTCAGTGGCGCCGCGACTCGATCGCCTCGCGGGCCGCCTGCGCTGTCTGGGCGCCCCGCTCGCGGGCCAAGTGCGCCGTGTGTGCGCTGCGTTCCCGGGCGGCGTCGGCGATCTCCGGTCCGCGCTCCTTGGCGACCTCCGCCCATTCGGTCCCACGCTGCTTGGCCAGATCCGCGAACTGCACGCCCCGCTCCTTGGCGATCTCGGCCCACTCGGCGCCGCGCTCTTTCGCGATCTCGGCCCACTCGGCGCCGCGCTCTTTGGCGATCTCGGCCCAGTCGGTACCCCGCTCTTTGGCGATCTCGGCCCAGTCGGCGCCGCGCTCTTTGGCGATCTCGGCCCACTCCGACCCGTGCTCCTTGGCGGTCTCGGCCAGATCGCTGCTGTGTTCCTTGGCCGTCTCCGCCCATCCCGGGCCGTGCCGCTGGGCCGATTCGGCGAGTTCCGCCCCCTTGTTCGCCGCCACCGCTCCGAGCGCACGCGCCCGTTCCGCGGCCTCGTGCGCGTGCTTGCGCAGCGCCGCGCCGGTGGCGGTGTCGGAGGTCGCGCCGAACGGCAGTGCGGCGGTGACCGCGGCGGCGGCGTCGCGAGCGGCCCGGCGGCCACGCCAGCCCAGCGACGGCTTGCCCTCGGTGTCGGCGGCGGTGATCATCAGCCCGCCGAGGAGGCCGAGGTCTTTGAGGAACGCGGTCCGCTTCGCCGACTTCCGGGCCGGATCCTGCTCGTTCCAGAAGTCCTGCTCGGTGACGGCAGCGGGCACGACGGTCGCCGCGAGCACCAGGGCGGCCAGTCGCGGCGCCTTGCCGAGCGCCAGCAGCACGCCGCCGCTCACCTGGGCCAGGGCGTTGACTTGGACGACCGTCGTCGGATTGGACGGCAATTTCGTGGCAATTTCTTCGGGCAGTTGCCGGTGCCCCCGTTCGAGCAGTGCGTTCGCGGCCTTGACCCGCTCATCCGGGCGCCGCAGCGTATCGACCCCGTCTACTACGAACGCGGTGGCCAGTAGCGGCCGGGCGAGTCGGCGCAACAACATGACAGAACCCCTTCCCTTGATGTAGTCACGATTCGGATTCCCGCGCGCTTCGTGGCCAAACAAGCCGGTCCGCCACCGTGTGAATGCCGCCTCATCCAAGTAACAGCTAATCGAGAGAGATCGATCCAGGGGGAAAGGCGCCGCACTCACGCTCCCGCCTCCCGCCCTGCTCCGCCGGAAGGTATCCGCTGTGAACACCCATACGGCCACAACGGCTTTCGAAGCCGTCGTCGCCGACTTACCCGCCGCACCGAGGTGCACGTTCCGCTTCGACTCCGTCCCATGTCGTCACCGCGCGGAATGGTTCATCCGTAAACGGTCCTGCTGCCACCCGGCGGGCGTGGATTTCCTGTGCGAGACCTGCCATACCCGCATCCACTGGATGCTGGAGATCGGCATCGTGTTCGAATGCGTGGGATGCGGCGTGCGCTCGGACAGTTTCCCCGAACTCTGCCCGACCGCGGCTCCGCTCTGAGCGCGGCTCAGCGGTCTCCCGCCCGCTCCCGCACGCCGGTGTCGGCGAGAAAGCCGGTGATGATCGACGTGACCTGCTCCGGGGCCTCCACCATCGGGAGATGACCGCAGTCGGGTAGCTCCACCGCCGTGTGCGGGCGCAGCCTGCGGTTGAGCCGTCCGCCCGCCTTCGCCGACAGAATGCGATTGCGCCGCCCCCAGATCGTGCAGATCGGCGGGAATCCCGCAGGCGGATCGAACGTGTCCAGCGCGCGGTAGGACGGGAAATCCTGGACCAAGCCGTGCAGGGCTTGCAGCCTGCCCCGATCCGTCCAGTACGCCCGCACGCGCGGCTCGTGCCGAATGTTGCGAGCTCGGCCGCGCGGGCCGAGCTGATTGCCGACGATCAGCGAGACGACCGAGTCCGGCAGACTCATCCGGCGGGCCAGCGGCGCCAGCGGCAGCCGCGCGTCGAGCCAGGCCAGGCCCGCCGATTGCCCCGAGCTGACGGTGTCCAGGGTGAGCGGATTCATCAGCACGAGCGCGCGCACCCGGTCCGGATGACCCATGGCGTAGCGCAGCGAGGTGGCGCTGCCGAGGCAGTTTCCGATCAACACCACGTCGGTGCGGCGGTGAGCGTCCAGGAACGCCGTGAGCATGTCGACGTAATCGGTGAGGCGGTAGCCCGTGGCGGGCTGGTCGGATTGCCCGTAGCCGGGGAGATCGAGCGCGAAGACCTCGTGCTCGTCGCGCAGCGCCGCGACCTGGTCGTCCCAGATCCGGCGTTGCGTCCCCGCGTTGTGCAGGAACACGATCGCCGACCCGCTGCCCACCCGATCGAAGACGACGGCCCTGCCCCGATGCTCGAAAACGTCCACCCCGACTCCCTCGAACGACCGGCGACCGAGCCGCCGGTCTTCGCGATTCTACCGGCGGGTACGGCCGAGGGTGGGCGCTCGGATCACCGGACGGCGGTCGTCGCGCGCAGGAATCGTCCGGTCCGGCGGGTGCCGAGAACCGGAGCGGGAGTGCCTTCGCCGAACACCTGCACGCCGCCGACGAACACCGCGGTGACCGTGTCGTCGTTACGGTTCACCATGCGCGACAGGTTGTCGAACGCGGCGATCGGCGATTCCTGGTAGGCGTCGAGCGAATCGTCCAGGTGGGCCGGATCGAGGACGACGACATCGGCCCGGTCGCCCGCCCTCAGGTGCCCGGCGTCCAAGCCGTACCAGTCCGCGAGTTCGCCGGTGAGCCGGTGCACCGCCTGTTCCACCGACAGGAACGGGCGACCGGCCTCCGCGGCGTCACGCACGCGGCGCAGGAAGCGGAGTCCGAAGTTGTAGAACGCCATGTTCCGCAGATGCGCTCCCGCATCGGAGAAACCCAGTTGCACGCCCGGGTCGGCGGCGAGCCGATCGAGCACCTCCGGTCGATGATTGGAAATGGTGGTGTGCCAGCGGACCTTGTTGCCGTGCTCCACCACGAGGTCGAGGAACGCGTCCACCGGATGCACGCCGCCGCGCTCGGACCCCACTTGGCCGAAGGTCTTGCCGATCACCGCAGGGTCGGGGCATTCGACGATCTGCGCGTCGAAGAAGTCGCGGTGCCATACTCGTGGACCGAACTTCTTGTCGTAGTCCGCGCGGAAGCGGCGCCGATAGTTCTCGTCGCGCAGCAGTTCCCGTCGTTCGTCCACCTGATCGGCCAGGTGCAGCGCTTCGGCGCCGGAACCGAATTCCTCGAACACCACCAGGTCGATGCCGTCGGCGTAGACCTCGAACGGCACCGGAAGGTGCTGCCAGCGGAAATTGCCGCCCAGCTTGTTCAGCACCCGCGCGATCAGCGGAAACAGGTGCACGACCGCGGGAATCGCCTTGATGTCGGCGGCCGAGAGCAAGCTGACCTTCAGCGGCCTGCGAAACAGGCCGAGGCTACTGGCCGCCATGGTGATCAGGCTGTGCGGTCGGGACACGTCCGGCCCGCCCTGCAACGCCCCGCCGCGCCGTCGCAGCACGGCGTTGAGGCGGTGCCGTTCCCGCAACGTCGCATAGGTGGAGGGCAGCGTGCGCGACCGGCACACCTCGCCGTCGAGTTTGTCGAACAACAACTGCTGAGAGGACATGCCGACGAATCCCGCGTCCAACGCCTCGGTCAGCTTGGCCTCCATTCCGGCCAGTTCGGCCGCATCGGGCCGGACATCCTTGCGGGTCGCGCGCTCCAGACCCAGTTCGGCGGCGCGGATATCCGAATGCCCGATGAAAGCGGCGACATTCGGGCCCAACGGCAGCCGGTCCAGCGCGGCCGCGTACTCGTGCGCCGAGCGCCAGGTCTTGTGCTCGTCCACCGCCGCGACGACGTGCTTGCGCGGAATCGCCTCGACCCGCGCGAACAGGTCGCCCGCGTCGGAGGCGTCGACGTGCACGGTGGACAAGGAACACGAACCCAGCAGCACCGTGGTGATGCCGTGCCGCAGCGATTCGGTCAGCGCCGGATGCTGCAGCACCTCCACGTCGTAATGGGTGTGGATGTCGAGCATGCCCGGAATCACCCATTTGCCGGTGGCGTCCACGACGTTCGGACAGGCCGGGTCGTCGATCGGTTCGGCCGAGATGGTCGCGATCCGTCCGTCGTGGATGCCGAGGTGCCTGATCGCCGAAGGCGCGCCGGTGCCGTCGAACCAGCGGCCGTTCGCGATGATGGTGTCGTACATGGGTTCAGACCTCGAGTTCGGCGCGGACGACCTTGCCGGTCGCATTGCGGGGGAGTGCGGTGGTGGTGAGCCGCCAGCGGGCGGGCACTTTGTAGTAGGCGAGCCGCTCGGCGGTGAACGCGCGCAGCTCCTCTTCGCTGGTGGCCGTGGCATTCTCGACCACGACCAAGGCGGCGACCTGCTGTCCCAGATCGTCATCGGGCACACCGAGGACCGCGCATTCGCGCACCGCGGGATGCTCCTCGAGGCACTGCTCGATCTCCGTGGGATAGACGTTCTCCCCGCCGCGCAGGATGAGATCCGAACGGCGCCCGGACAATCGCAGCCTGCCCTCCTCCAGCACCCCGATATCGCCGGTGCGCAACCAGCGGTCCGCGGTGATCGCCGCCGCGGTCGCCGCCTCGTCCTGCCAGTACCCCAGCATCACGTAGGGGCTGCGCACCCAGATCTCGCCTTCGGCGCCGTCGGGAACCGCGTTGCCCGCGCTGTCGCGGATCTCCAGCGCGACCCCGACGACCGGTCGTCCCACGGTGTCCGGGAAGGCCGCCAGTTCGGCAGGGCTCGCCAGCGTGGCCGCGGTGCTGCATTCGGTGAGTCCGTAGCTGGTCACCAGCGCGTTGCGTGCGACGGGCAGTTGAGCGCGCAATTTCTGTTGCAGCGCGGCCGATGACGGCGCCGAGTTCAGTGAGAACGCGGCCAGCGAGGACAGGTCGTAGCCGGACAGATCGAGGTCCAGCATCCTGGTGGCCATGGTCGGCATGGCGCCCCAGTTGGTGACCCGTTCGGTCTCGATCAGTCGCAGCACCCGGTCGGCGTCGAACGACCCTTGGTGGATCACCGCCGCGTCCCCGGTGACCAGCCGGGGGACCACCAGATTGTGCAGGCTGGCGATATGGAACAGCGGCGAGGTGAGCAGGAAGCGCCGCCCGCTGGGCAGTTCGGTCGCCCCGGTGAGCGCGGCGGCCAGCGCGTCGTTGAAGAGGTGATAGTCGGCGACGGCCACCAAATTTCGGTGCGAGTGCACCGCGCCCTTGGGACGTCCGCTGGTGCCGCTGGTGTAGAGGATCACCGCGGGGTCGTCTTCGGCGATCTCGGTGTACGGCAGCTCCTCGGTCCGGTAATCGGCGATGAGCGCGGGTACGTCGTGCTCCATGGTGATCAGCGGAATCCGGACGTCCAGTTCCGCTGCTGTCGCGGCGCGCTTCGCATCGACGACGAGCACGGTGGGACTGGTGTGCTCGACGCCGTAGGCGATCTCGCGCGGCGCCCACCACGCGTTGTAACCCACCGCGATCGCGCCGAGCGCCTGCGCCGCCCAGAACGTCAGCACCCACTCGGGTGTGTTCGCGGCGAGAATGCCGACGCGGTCGCCCTTTCCGACGCCGAATCGGTCCCGCAGGGCCGTGGCCAGGGCCGCGACCGCCGCGGCGTGTTCGGTGAACGATATCCTGCGCTCGGCGGTGACCAGGTAGTCGTGATCGCCGTGCGCCGCTGCGGCGACGAGCACGTCGCGCAGCGAGGACTTGCGATGGCGCACCACCGCCATCGGTGCGCCGAGCACGTCCTCGACCACCATTTCGAATCGACCGCCGGGTCCGGTGAGCCGGCCCGCGGCCTCCGCCACGAACGCCTGCGGGTCGAAGGGCTTTGTCATATCGGGTACTTTCTCGTGGGTCGATTCGTCACGGCTCGGGGATCAGGACCGCTCGGCCGGTGACCAGGCCGCGTTCCAGCCGGTCCAGGGTCGCGGGCACCCGGATGTAATCGGCCATCCCGCCGTCCGGCCCGAGTCCGGGGCACGGTGGCATGGCGGTGCGGCCCGCGGCGTGGCAGACGTTCTCGTTGCCGCGGGCGCACTCCCGGCAGACCCCGCACGACCAGCACAGATACACGATGCCGCGCTCACCGGCCCGGCGGCCGTCCACTCCGTCGCCGACAGCCTCGATGGTGCCCGCGATCTCGTGGCCCAGGGTCAACGGCTCCGCGCGCATCCGGAAGGGGATGTGCAGCACGTGCAGGTCCGAATGGCAGATGCCCGCCGCGCCCACGCGCAGCAGCAGATCGGTCGGACCGATCTCCGGTATCGGTACCTCGCGCAGCGCCAGCACACGCGGCTCGGTGAGCTGCAACGCCCGCATCATCCGCGTACCGCCTCGAAGGTCGCGCGGAGATAGGCGTCGGCTCGGTCGGAGCCGATCAGGCCCGGAGCCATCCGGTTCATGGTGTAGGCGAACGTGGTGCGGTGCTCGAGGTCGTTGACCACCATCGCGCCTCCGTACCCGGCCCACCAGCACACCCGGCCGTCGGGCACCTCCGGGGCGGTCTGCCGCTGCGGCAGACCGTAGCCGATGCCGAACCGCAGCGGCACCAGAAGCGCGAGATCCACGCCGTCGGACTGCTGCTGGAAGATCAGCTCGATCGTCTCCGCCGACAGCAGCCGCCGCCCGTCCAGTTCGCCGCCGCAGGAGACCAGTGATTGCACTCGCGCCACCGAACGCGCGTTGCCGTGCCCGTTCACCGCGCCGATCTCGGCTTGCCGCCATCCCGCGCTCGCCGTCTCGGCGATGTCGAGCAGCGGACTGGTGAGCGTTTTGACCAGCACGCTGTCCTGGTCGAGCGCGGCCATGTCGAACTCCGGCAGATCGGGCGGGACCAAGGTGGCGATCCGCCCGTGATGCTCGGGCGCGGTGCCGATGTGGAAGTCCGCGCCCAGCGGCCCGGCGAGTTCCTCGGCGAAGAACTCGCCCAGCGAGCGTCCGGTGACCCGGCGGATCACCGCGCCGATCAGGTGGCCGTAGGCGAGCGCGTGGTAGCCCGACGCGGAGCCCGGCTCCCACCACGGTGGTTGGCCGGCCAACCGGGCGGCGGAGGATTCCGCGTCGTAGATGTCGGCGAGTGCGATCGGCGGCTGCCACCCCGAGACGCCGGAGGTGTGCGCGAGCAGATGACGGATCTCGATGTCGGCTTTGCCGTTCGCCCCGAACTCCGGCCAGTACCTGGCCACTTTCGCGTGCACGTCCAATTCGCCGCGCTCGACCAGCAGCAGGGCGCACAGCGCGGTCATGGTCTTGGTGAGGGAGAAGACGTTGACCAAGGTGTCCTCGGTCCACGGCGTGGTGCGTCCGGGGTCGCGGTACCCGCCCCAGAGATCGACGACCGGTTCGCCGTCGACCGTGACGCAGATCGACGCGCCCAGCTCGTCGCCGGCGGCGAGCCGGGTCTGCAGTTCCGTTCGGACCCGTGCGAATCGTTCGGCGCAGAACCCCGAGGTGGCGGTTTCCGTGGTCATCGCCGCCTCACACCTGTTCGAACGCGCGGGCTCGCACCGGCAGCGCGTTTCCCGCGGCGGCGGCGCGTTTCGCGCCGCGCGCCAGTTCTCGCTGCATGTCCCGCACGTACGGTTCGAATTCGATCTGGATGGTGTGCCGGGGCGAGTCGTAGTAGCGGCCGGTTCTGGCCGATTCCGCGGACCGGATGGCCGCCCGCATCTCCTCCGTCGACGGCAGGTGGTAGCGGCCGGTCAGGTAGGCGGCGACCAGCTTGCTCTGCTGCTCCGCGAAATTCACCAGCGTGGGCAGGGGCTGGGCCAGCCCGAGGAAGAACAGGTTGTCGACGCCGGGCTTGATCATCTGCTTGAACAACGGGAAGCGGTTGTCGCGATCGGGCAACAGCTCGGGGTCGGAGAAGAACGGGAAGGAGATGCGGTAACCGGTGGCGCAGACGATCACGTCCACCTCTTCGGTGCTGCCGTCGGCGAAGCGCACCCGCGATCCCTCCAGCGCGGTGATCGCGGGCTTGAACGCGATGTCGCCGCAGCCCGCGCGGTGCAGGAACTCCTCGCTCGCCGAGGGGTGCGCCTCGAACGGCAGATGGTCCGGCCTGGGCAGGCCGTAATCCTCCATGTTGCCGCGGAACTTCCGGACGAAACGCTGCTTGAGCTTGAGACCCAGCTTCGGCGGCATCCATCGTGGCATCGAGCGCTTGTCGCCGACCTTGCCGTTGACGTACTTCGGCAGTACCCACACCCCGCGCCGGGCGGAGACATACAGCTTCGCGGCGATGAACCGCTGCGACAGCTCGGAGGCGATATCCAGCCCCGAGTTGCCCATGCCGACCACCACGACCCGTTTGCCGCGCATGTCGACGGGGTCGAACGGGTCGTTGTAAGCGTGACTGTGCAGAAGCGTGCCGTCGAATTCGCCGGGGTAGTCCGGGAGGCGCGGATCCCAGTGGTGCCCGTTGCAGACGACGAGCGCGTCGTAATCCTTGGTGTACCCCTCGCTCGTGGTGATCAGCCAGCGGCCGTCCGCCGCACGCTCGGCGGCGGTCACCTCGGTGCCGAACACGATGCGGTCGCGGATGCCGAAATGGTCGACGTAATCGCGGAAATACTGGAATAGCTGTGAATGGTGCGGAAAGTCCGGCCACTCGTCGGGCGCCGGATAGTCCTCGAACGCCAAGCGGAACTTGGACGTGTCGATGTGCAGGCTCTGATAACAGGCCGACATGCCGTTGGGGTTCTTGAAGTACCAGTTGCCCCCGACTTCGTCGGACGCCTCGTAGCAGTCGAAGGGGATGCCCTGGTCGTTGAGCCGTTTGGCGGCGGTGATCCCGGAGGGGCCCGCCCCGATCACACAGACGCGGGGGAGTGCGGTTGACGTCATTCACTGTCCTCGTGCTGGAGGGCCGTCCTCGATGACGGCCGAACCGTCCGGCGCGGGTACGCGCCGGAGTGACGTAGGCAACAAAATAACACTCACTAGACATAGTGTCTAGTGAGTGACGAGCTGTCTATCGAGTCCGTCCATGCGTAGACTCGGTCAGCGGAAGCAGCACGTCAGACCGGCTTTTATGGAGACGAGGTACCGGTTCACCATGCGTACGAACGCGAACACGAACCTGCGGGACGAGCAGAAGCAGCAGACCAGGGCCCGCCTGATGGAGGCCGCCAAGGAGCTGTTCGCGACCCGTGGCTACGCGGCGGTACGGGTGGACGAGATCGCCGGCGCGGTCGGTTGTAGCCGGGCCACGTTCTATCTGCACTTCGCGGGGAAGTTGGAGATCCTGCGCGCGATCGCCGAGCAGGGCACCGCGCCCACCGCGCTGCACTTCTATCAGGACCTCGACCGGGTGCTGGAGACCGGCTCGCGCGCCGAGTTCGCCGGCTGGATGACCCGCGCGATCGAGTGGTTCCACGAGTACAAGGATCTGCTGCCCGCCTGGGACGAGGCGACCGCGCTGGAGCCGGAGTTCCGCGAGATCGCCCGCAACGGCATCCTCGCCCTGCCCAACGCGATGACCGCCTACCTCGCCGGGTGGCCGGCCGATCGGCGCGACGAGGCGCGGCTGCGAGTGGAACTGCTTGTCGCGCAACTGGAACGGTTCTTCACCCGCTGGGCGATGCAGGGCACCATCGACGTCTCGGCGGACCAAGCCGTCGAGGTGCTCACCGATATCTGGTTTCCCGCGCTGCGCGCGCCGACGGCGGCGAGCTGAGCGCGCCGAGCGGAATCCGGTGTGCGGTGGCGCCTCGGCGAGCACCGTCGTATGCCGCGCGTGGCGTATGCGCTCCTGGACGCTCCGTCCGGGCACCGCTTCGAGGGATCGTGGGTCGGTGCCGAATCGCCGGTGCTGCTTGCCGATTCGCCGGAAGCGGAGCATGTCGCGCACGAGAACCGAAGCGGGCTGCCGGGTTGTCGCTCGCGGCGACGCCGGATCGGTTGCTAGATGTTCGCTGTTTGCTCGGACCTGACCATCCGCCGCCTCGATTGGGCGGTGGCCCGCAAATCTGTCGGCGTCGTGGGGCATCATCTGTGCACGCAGCCAACCACGAAATCGCTCGGAGTTACCATGCCGTCCCCACGAACCAAGCCGCAACCATTGTCGGACAGCGAGATTCAGCAGATCGCCACGGAGATCGCCGGTGGCCGCCCGCCCATGGTGTGGTTCACCGCCGCCGCGGTCGGTGTGCCGGAGGGGCGATCGGGCAAGGTGATCGCGCTCGGTGACCCTACCGACGGTGACTTCCTGCAGGTCCGGCCGACCGGATCGAAGGATGTACTGTCCTTCTCTCCCATCGAGGTGACCTTGACCAAGCCGCCCCGAGGCGCGGCGGGCGCCACCGCCCAGCCGAAGCCGACCACTAGGAAGGAATCCCCTGTGACCCAGTCGTCGACCACGACGAGCACCGCGACTCAGCCCGCGCAGGCGAGCGCACCCGAGCCGTCGGCCGGCCCGAAGCCCGCGGAGACCACCGCCGCGGCGAGCCGCGCCGAGAGCGCGGGCAAGCAAGCTCCGGCGGCGACGGCGCCGAAGCCCGCCAAGGCGGCCGCCGCCCGCAAGCCCAAGGCGCCCGAGGTCACCGTGACGCTCACCGGCACCGCCGACGGCGAGTGGTCGATCGACGTGGTCAGCGGTAAGAAGCGCACCTTGCGCGGCCTTCCGGTGGCCGGTTCCACGGTGGCGCAGGCGGCGAAGATCCTGCATCCCGAGGTTGCCGAGGTCGTCGCCGGGGTCCTGGACGCGTTGCGCGGCGTGCAGGAGGCCAAGGTGCAGCAGTTACAGGCCGAGCTCGAGGAGGCCAAGCGCCTGCTGGACGAGCTGAGCGACTGAGTCACACCGCGGGACTCGCGGATCGGGCGGCCGTGCGCCAGATCCGGCGCTCGGCGCCGGGAGTCGCGCGCCGGAGGTCGTCGTGGAACGCGTAGCCGAGCGAGTACTGCTTCGCGTGGTACATGGCGGCGTCCGCGTCCCGCAGCAGGCTGTGCACGTCGGTGTCCGAGCTGCGCGGACCCACGCACGCCACGCCGACGCTCGCGGTGATCGGGATCTCGCCCGCGCTCAGCCCGAACGGCCGGACGAACGCGCCGAGCAGCCGTTCGGCCAGCACGGCGGCCTCGGGCCGGGCGAGCGGGGCGAGCACGACGAATTCGTCGCCGCCGTATCGGGTCACCACATCCTCGTGACGCACCACCCGCCGGATCCGGCCCGCCGCCGTCGCGATCAGTTCGTCGCCGACGGCGTGGCCGTAGCTGTCGTTGACCCGCTTGAAGCCGTCGAGGTCGATGAACAGCAGACAGATCGATTGCTCTGCCCACCGTTCGCCGCGCTGCCGCAGGGCACGCAGCAGCGCCGCCCGGTTCAGCAACCCGGTGAGTATGTCGTGGTCGGCCTGGTATTGCGCGCGGCGCTCGCTGCGGGCACTGCGCACGATCGCGCGCTCGCTGCGCACCAGCATGCCGATCAGCAACAGCGCGAACAGCGACGACACCACCACGCGGTCGAGCGGATGCAGGCTGGACCCGACCACCGGCACCAGCGAGGCCACGATCAGCGCGATCGCGATGAGGCTGGCACGCTGCCTGGAGTGGTGCGGGTGGATGCGCCGCGGGGCGCCGAGTGTGGCCATGGTCGGGTGCAGCGCCGCGACGCCCACGGTGGCGTAGGCGGCGAGCAGGGGAGCCAGCAGCACCTCGCGCCCGAGCGCGGTCGCGCCCGCGGTCTCCAAGCTGTAGCCCAGATCTCCGAGCAGCACCGCGATCAGCCCGGCGTGCAACAGCCACAGCGAGGTCTCCGCGCGCGTGGAGGTGGCCATCGAGTGCGCCACCAAGGTGAGCAGCAACGCGTCGAGCACCGGATAGGTCGCCGCCACCACCGCGTCGAGCCCGGTCTCGGTGGATTGCAGGATCGGGGAGATGAGGAAGGTCCAGGAAGCGAGCAGCGCGCCGAGCCCGATCAGAGCGGAGTCCAGCAGCAGGTCGTAATTGCCGTGCACGTGGCGCGGCCACAACCAGATCAGCGCGGCGAGCCCGACACCGAGATAACCGAGCAGGGTGAACGCGTCGTCGAGCGGGTGGATCGCATGGTCGCCGATGCCACGCAGTGTGGTGCCGGTGGCGAACAGCACCGCCGAGCCGGACAGCAGATACCACGGCAACGGGTGCGCGGGCCGGTGGGTGTGCACGCCGACGGCGATCATGGCGAGCGCTTCGCCGACGATGAGGGCCATCGTCACGAACGCCACCACCTGCGAATCGAGCGTCAGGTGGACCGCGATCGCGGCTGCGCCTCCCCCGAGAAGCACCGCGTACCAGCCCGATCCGATACTGCGCCGACAGCCGGGCTGTGGCTGTTCACTGGGTGTCATCAGCCCCCCTTGGTCGCTCCATCCCCGATGAACCGGGCCGCGTAATAGATCTGGGAATCCTCCACCGCGACTTCGACGTTCGCCTGTTCGTCGAGCACTGCCCGGATGCTGTCGGCGAACGAGAACCGAGTGTTGTTGTACGAGCAGATGTCCCAACCGACCGCAGCGCGCTCGGCAACCAATGCCTGGACAACTGATTTGATCATGGCATGGAATGCCGCCCCTTGGCGGGCACTTGGCGCAACAAGGGTGAAACCCGCGTAGTAGATCGCGTCGCGCGCCGCGTGTTCGGGATAGCGCGCCGCGAAATAGTCCGGACTGATCCACGGCACGGTCTCCAGATGCCTGGTCAGCGTGGTCACGCCGATCGGCTCGCCGTCGGCGTGCGCCACGTACTTCCGCACGCGGGGATCCACCATCTCTTCCCGGAACTCCTCGGGATGCAGCACCTGCCGCGCGATGGCCTTCGCGCGCAGCGGGCCGAACGCCTCCTCATAGAGACGGTGGAAGATCGGGATCCGTTCCTCCGGCATCGTCGTCTCGACGGTCACCGCGATCTCGCTCACCGCGGACTCCAGGGGATGGTGTGGTAAGCGGCAAGGACCAGCGCGCATGCCGGATCGCCGTCGGAAGTCGCGTCCACGGTGCACAGCTGGACCGGGCCGAAGCCGTCGCCGCGGTGGCGGGTCATGTCCGCCAGGCTGGCGCGGATCAGGGCTGCGACTTCTTCGCTGGTCCCGGCCTCGTGCTCGACGAATAGTCCCGCGCCGGAATCATCGTCGCGCAGCGCCCAGCCGATGCCCGCGGCCGCGGTAGCGCCGCGTTCGTACGCGTGCCGCACGGCGTACACACAGTAGAGGCGATCTCCCCACGGGATCGGCTCGCGCACCCGGCCGATGCGCTCGACGGTGGCGCGCGGTGGAATGACCGACGACAACCGGATCAGGTTGGCTTCGCCCACACCGAGCGCGCGCAGCGCGGCGTCGAACGCCGACATGGCGGTCGCTCCGGCCCCGGTCGCGGCGCCGATCTCGATCGTCAGCGGTGCCGGAAGCGACCGCTCCAGCGGCGGCCGCAGCCGATCGGCCCGAGGTCGCGCGCGTAGGTCGCCCCGCGAGGTGTCGTGCATCATGGTGCCCTCCCGATCCGACTCGGCCACCGATTTTGCAGGCCGGTCTTGCGTCGAAATCGACTGTGCGTCACGAACGCCGATCGCGCAGCGGAGCGCGCCGAAAACAACGCTCGGTCGGCGTGTCTCGTACCCTGACACGACCGACGAGAACAGCGAGGGACGAGCTTGCGGACATGGGTGGCGCCGGGGCGGGTCAATATCATCGGTGAGCACACCGACTACAACGACGGATACGTCCTGCCGATCGCGTTGCCGCTGGTGGTGCGGTGCGCGGCCGCGGCGCGCAGCGACGGGCGGGTGCGGGTGGGCTCCCGGCAGCGGCCCGGCGAGCCGGTGCTCGTCGCGGTGTCCGATCTCGCGCGACAGCGGGCCCGCGTACCCGGGTGGGCGCGCTATCCGCTCGGCGTGGTCGCCGAGTTCACCCGGCGCGGGCACCGGATTCCCGGTGTGGAATTCGACCTCGACGGCGCGGTGCCGATCGGTGCGGGGCTGTCGTCCTCGGCGGCCCTGTCCTGCGCGGTGGCCGTCGCACTGCGCGACCTGTTCGCCCCCGGCCTGACCGACCGGGCGTTGATCGATGTGGCCCGTGCCGCCGAGAACGACTACGTCGGCGCGCCGACCGGCTTGCTCGATCAGTCGGCCGCGATGCTGTGCACGGCCGGCCACGCGCTCTTGCTGGACGTGCGGGCATTCGCCGCCGACACCACCGCGCCGCGCGGGACCGGGCACGAGCAGATCCCTTTCGATCTCGCCGCGTTCGGACTCGAGCTGCTGGTGATCGATACCGGGCAACCGCACGAACTGGTCGACGGACGCTACGCCGAGCGTCGCGACCAGTGCGCGGCGGCGGCCGGGGCGCTGGGCGTCACCGCCTTGCGCGATGTGGCGGCGGCCGACGTCGACCGGATCGCCGACGACGTGCTGCGCCGCCGCGCCCGGCACGTCGTGACGGAGAACGCCAGGGTGCTTGCGGTTGCCGAGAAATTGCGTGAAGGCATCGACCCGCGCGGAATCGGCCCGATACTCACCGCGGGACACGCTTCGCTGCGGGACGACTTCGATGTGTCCACCCCAGCGCTCGACGCGGCGGTCGACGCCGCGCTGGCCGCGGGAGCGCACGGCGGGCGGATGGTCGGCGGCGGGTTCGGCGGAAGCGTCATCACGCTCGTCGACCAGGAGGACACCGAGGCGGTGGGGGAGGCGGTGCGGCGGCGCTTCGCCGACGTGGGCCTGCCCGGTCCGCGCACGTTCGTGGTTTCTCCCGCCGCCGGAGCGGGCCGGGTCGGCTGAGCGACCGACCGGATTTGTGTGCGAATGTGCCGCGCCGGTAGGGCATGATCACGCAGAGTGGTGTCAGCCGACACCATTCGGCGGGCGACGAGGAGGTCGCGCGCGCCGGGCAGACCAGCACGACGCACGCGCTCGCACGACGGACGATCTCGCTCGTCGCCCCGGTTTCACCGCCAGGAGGAACGCTGTGCCGCTCGCCGATCCGTCCGTTCTAGCCGCCGTGCCGATCGTGTCCGACCTGCACCTGGCCGCTTCGCCCCCGCATCTGGAAGCCGCCGAGACCCTCCGGCTGGACGCGCAGCCGGTCGACTACGCGCTGGTCGCCCTGTATTTCGTGTTCGTGCTCGGCATCGGCCTGCTGGCCAGGCAGCGCGTGTCCTCCAGCATCGACTTCTTCCTGTCCGGGCGCTCGCTGCCCGCCTGGGTGACCGGTCTGGCCTTCATCTCCGCCAACCTCGGCGCGGTGGAGATCATGGGCATGTCCGCCAACGGCGCGGAGTACGGGTTCCCGACCTTCCACTACTTCTGGATCGGCGCGGTTCCGGCCATGCTGTTCCTCGGCGTGGTGATGATGCCGTTCTACTACGGCTCCAAGGTGCGCAGCGTGCCGGAGTTCATGCGCCGCCGTTTCGGCACCGGCGCACATCTGGTGAACGCGCTGAGTTTCGCCGTCGCGCAGATCCTCATCGCCGGGGTCAACCTGTATCTGCTCGGGTCCATCGTGAACGTGCTGCTGGGCTGGCCGCTGTGGGTCTCGGTGATCGTGGCCGCGGTGATCGTGCTGTCCTACATCACTCTCGGCGGTCTGTCGGCGGCGATCTACAACGAGGTGCTCCAGTTCTTCGTCATCGTCGCCGCGCTGCTGCCGCTGACCCTGGTCGGACTGCACAAGATCGGCGGCTGGGACGGTCTTCGCGACAAGGTCACGGCGTCGCCGGGCGGGCCGCAACAACTGGAGTCCTGGCCGGGCGACGCGCTCAGCGGGTTCGGCAACGACTTCCTGTCGATTCTCGGCATCGTCTTCGGGCTGGGGTTCGTGCTGTCGTTCGGGTACTGGACCACCAATTTCGTCGAGGTGCAGCGCGCCATGGCGACGCATTCCATCTCGGCGGCGCGGCGCACGCCGATCATCGGCGCCTACCCGAAGATGTTCATCCCGCTGATCGTCATCATTCCCGGCATGATCAGCGCCGTCCTGGTGCCGCAGATGTCGGAGTACAAAGCGGCGGTGACCGCGAATCCGGACTTCGAGAGCGACACCACCTACAACCAGGCGCTGCTGTACCTGATGAAGGACGTGCTGCCCAACGGACTGCTCGGGGTGGGGCTGGCCGGCCTGCTCGCGGCGTTCATGGCGGGCATGGCGGCCAACATCTCCGCGTTCAACACCGTGTTCAGCTACGACCTGTGGCAGCAGTACGTGCGACGCGACCGCCCGGACGGCTACTACCTCGGCGTGGGCCGGTTGGCCACCATCGGAGCGACCGTGGCCGCGATCTTCACCGCGTTCATCGCGTCCGGATTCAGCAACATGATGGACTACCTGCAAACCCTGTTCAGCTTCTTCAACGCGCCGCTGTTCGCCACATTCATCCTCGGCATGTTCTGGAAGCGGATGACACCGACCGCGGGCTGGATGGGATTGGTCTGCGGAACCGGTTCGGCCATCCTGGTTTTCCTTCTGCACGAGGCAGACGTCTTCGAACTGTCCGGGCAAGGTGCCAGTTTCGTCGCCGCCGGTGCGGCCTTCGTGGTCGATATCGTGGTCAGCGTCCTGGTCACCCAGGTGACGCAGCCGAAGCCGGCATCCGAACTGGTCGGGCTGGTGTACTCGGAGACGCCGAAGGAGGTCCGCACCGATCCGGAGGCGGGCACGCTGCCCTGGTACCAGCGCCCGGTCCTGCTGGCGGGCATCGCGCTCGCGCTTGTCATCGTGCTCAATGTTGTCGTCGGATAAGGAGACGCCGCAATGCTTTTCGATATCCGCACCATCGTCGGCGCGCTGCTCGGGTGCTACTCGGTCGTTCTGGTCGTCACCGGCCTGGTGCACGACACCGCGGCCGAGGAGGCCAAGACCGGCGGGATCCACGTGAACCTCTGGGCCGGGCTCGGCATGGGGGTGGTGGCGCTGGCTTTCGTGGCCTGGGTGCTGCTGCGTCCGGTTCAGGTGCCGCCCGAACCACGCCCGGCGGACCGCGCCGAGGAGGAGCGCGATTCCGCGTGACACGACGGTGCCCCCCGGGAAATCCCCGGGGGGCACTGATTGTCGCGCGGTTCAGGCGTCAGGGACGGGTGGTTCCGCCGGCGCCGGGCATACCGGTTCCACCGGCTCCCGGCATACCGGTTCCGCCCACTCCCGGCGTGCCGGTCCCGCCGACACCGGGGGTGCCGGTTCCGCCGGCGCCCGGGCGGGGGGTCGCGCCGCGTTCCGTGGCGGTATCTCCGGCACCCGGTCGCGGGATATCGCCGCGCCAAGCGCCTGTTTCGCGTCCTCGTTCTTCGACGAAGTGCTTGAAGCGCTCGAGGTCACCGCTGACTCGGTGCTTCAGCACCCCGAGCTTGTCGGCGACGTTTTCCACGAACCCTTCGGGATCGACGTCCATCTGCGCGGTCACCCTGGTGTGGGTGTCGTCGAGCCGATGGAAGGTGACGACCCCCGCGTGTTTGGGTCCGCTGTCGGATTTCCAGGCGATCCGTTCGTCCGGATGCTGCTCGGTGATCGTCGCGTCGAACTCTCGCGTCGACGGGCCGACATGGACACGCCAGTGCGTGTGCCGGTCATCGAGCTGGTCCACCGCTTCGACACCCTCCATGAAATGCGGAAACGACTCGAACTGCGTCCACTGGTTGTAGGCGGTACGAACCGGAACTTCGACGTCCACCGTGGCGGCCATTGTGCTCACTTGCTACCCCTTTCTTCGCCCACTCACACCATCGTGCGGACGGGCGTCTTTCGGTTGACAAGCGCTCCCTTGGGGGCGACTCGGGACATTCATCGCTTACCCGGGGGGTGGGAGGGCAAACAGGAGGAGGTCTACGCAAGTGCGGTCGCCGCGTAGATGTCCAGCTCTCGGACCGGTTGTGTCCTGGCCCACGGTTCGAATCTCGCCCGGGTCTGCGCGTACGCGCGGCGCAGCCTCGGCGAGGTGTTCTGCGCGGCCAGTTCGAGCGCGTGCCTGGCGGCCGCGCACGCCCGGTCGACATCGCGTGGCACCGTCAGTTGTGCCAGACTGAGATTCCACAAGGCCCGGTCGCGGGCCGCATGGGCCGGGATCAGTCCCAGCACTCCGTCGATCGTGTCGGCCGCCGCACCGAACTCGCCACCGGTTTCCAGGCAGCGGGCGGTCATGGCGCCGGTCGTCCAGGCACTCTGGTAGTAGCAGTACGACTCGTCCGGCGTCGTCTGCGCGGTGAACTCGTCGCGTACTCGAAGCAGCTGCCGCCACGCGTCGAAGTTCCGTCCGGCGGACGCGAATGCCTGTGCGGCGCACAGCTTGCGGAAGTCTTCGACGCGACCGTCCCGAACTCGCGGCCGCAGCATTCCGTCCGCGAGGGCCGCGGCAGTTCGGAATTCGCGCAGCTGAACCGCGAGCTGGGTTCTATGGCAGAGGATGCCGGTCGCGATATCGATCTCACCGGATTCGTCCGCGTGCTGATAGGCGATGCGAAACAGCCTGTCCGCGTGGTCCAGATCGCCCTGATCCCACGCCGACCACGCGCTGCTGGCCATGGCCTCTGCGGTCAACGACTGCAGTGCCGGGCGTAAGTTCGCCGGGCAGTCGCGCAGCAGCGACACGCATGTCCGTGCCTGGGCCTCGATGATCGGTCGAACCGCCTCCGACCCCAGCTGATCGTCCAATAGTTGTGCGGAGTGCACAGTGTTCCGTAGATGGCCGATCGCGTCGGCCGTGACGGTCGGAGAACCGCCGCTTCTGCTCATCGTCGCCGCGCCGATGACGGTGGCGGTAGCGGCGATCTTCTGGCGCCGATGCACGTCCAGGTCGCCACGCAACGCCCGGAAACGCTTCTGCGCTCCGCGGTCCGCGTCGTGCAACACGCTGTCCAGGCGCGCTTGGTGGCCGATTCCGACGTGACGGTCCGGTCGGCTTTCCCAGAAGCTCACCGTCCGTTGACCGCAACGCAGCAGCTCCGCGAGTTCGCTCTGCGTCAACCTGCACGCGTGGCGGAGCGTCTTCACATCCGCGCCGGTCCACATCGTCACTTCTGCCACGGTGCCCCCTCGGCCTGCTGAACGGTCGTTGCTGCCGATTGCTCGAACCTGCGTGTCCGCTGCCTTCCACCAGGCATTTTGCACCGGCATTGTGGCCTGTGTACCTGGAACCGGGAAACCCTGTCGCACAACCGAACCTGTGTCGCGGGACGTCCGCTTCGTGCACGACACATCGTGGCGGCCGGAGTTCCGGCCCCGGTTCCGGCTCGACCGACGATCGCGAAGGGCCTGTCAGTGCAAAACATTCCTGATGGGGGCACGCCGTTGTCCCGCTGTGGTCGACGACCACCCGCGCGACCGGGAGACGACCTTATGATCTACGACGAACGCGCCGAGGCCGAGATAGCCGTTCTCACCGATGTCATCGTCGCTGTCGACGCGGCACTGACGGTCGCCGCCCGCCGTGGCGGGCAGCCCAGCGACCAGCGCGCTCACGTGGTCGCGATCGTGCTCTACGAGTTGATCGCCAGTGCCCGAACGGTGGCCGGACCCGATACCGGCCGCCTCTACGCCGCCCCCCTTCTCGATCACCCTCTCGAGAACGCGGCTCCGGAATTGTCCCCGCTCGACCTCTTGATCCCCCTCCTCGTCGACCGCCACACCACTTGACGCCCTTCGCGCAGCCACCTCGGGCCAGGTGCGAGGACCACCCGAAATGTGCGAGGACACCCGAGAACGCGCTGCGCCATTCTTGTGGATGCGGCAGTGACCGCTTTCGTAACGGCGACTACACATGACCATCGAGTCGAGGAGGGTCCGAATGAAGAAGGTCGATATTCTCGAGATGCCCACCCGGAGCGAGATGCGGAATCCCGAGGCACTGAAGAATCGCATCCAGGCCTCCAACGGGGGCCGGGCCGACGCGTTCGACACGTTTCGGTTCGGCTGCCTGATCGCAGCAACAGGGGCGGAAGAGAACGGCAGCGACGACAACGCATGTGTCCACCAGTTCGCGGACGCGCTGCCGGGCTGGCTGAGCCGCCTCGGCTTGAACCTGGACGTCCACGCGTGCGGCGTCCTGCACACGGCGGACGGCAACAACACCACCGATAGTGGCGATGCCTCATCGATCTATTGGACGATGACGGGATTCAGCGACCGCCCTCGTGTCTACGAGGCCATCGCTTTCCCAGCCGGTACACCGGCGCCTTCCGGCTCGTTGATCCAGCAATACGATGGCTGGTCGCAAAATGCCGCCAGGATAGCGGAGGAGGAGTCCAGTGATTCGGCGCGATTCTCCGCGTTCGTGGAAGCGATGTCCGGCTCGCTGAACTCCTCGGGCAAGAACTTCGGCGGAACCTCGTTCAGTTACTGCAACTGCGACGGCAGCGAAACGTACATCCCCGCCACCGAAGACATCCGAATGCTATGGAGCGTTGCGGGATTGCCCTCCTTCGCATCCAGGGCCTCCTACGACAACCACATGTACGAGTGTGTATCCACCCTCCCGAAGTAGTCTTTCTCGTCGCCTTCAGCGACAGCAGTTGGGGTCGAGGACTACGCAGAGTGCTGCCAGGGCGTCGCGGCGGGCGCGGTGAAAGGTGTTCATGCCGCGGCGTTCGGAGTCCACGAGACCGGCCTTGCGGAGTTGGCCGAGGTGATGGCTGACCGTCGACTCCGACAGTCCCACCGCTGTGGCGAGGTCGCCGCCGTTCTCCTCGCCGGGAGAGCTGGTCAGCAGCAGGGACAACAACTTCACGCGCACCGGGTCGGCGATCGCCTTCAGGCGCAGCGCCACTTCCAGCGCGGCGGCGTCGTCGACCGGTCCGGCCGCGACCGGCGCGCAGCAGACCGGGGTGGACATGTCGATCACGGGCAGCGTCTTGGGCATGTGATCAACCCTACCGACTTTATTGACATATGTCGAAAAGGTGGCAGACTCGGCACCGGACCAGTTCTTCGATATATGTCACACAAGTGGAGGTAGTCATGTCCCGCATCCAGCTCGCCCTCAACGTCGACGACATCGACCGGGCCGTGCAGTTCTACTCGACCCTCTTCGGCGCCGAGCCCGCCAAGCGCAAGCCCGGCTACGCCAACTTCGCCCTCACCGAACCGTCGCTGAAACTCGTACTGATCGAGAACCCCGGCCACGGCGGCAGCGTCAACCACCTCGGCGTCGAGGTCGAGAGCTCCGACCAGGTGCACGCCGAGATCGCTCGCCTGTCCGAGGCGGGATTGTTCACCGAGGAGCAGCTCGCCACCATCTGTTGCTTCGCCACGCAGGACAAGGTGTGGGTCACTGCTCCGGACGCCGAACGCTGGGAGGTCTACACCGTCCTCGCCGACAGTGACACCTTCGGTGTCGCGCCTGAATCGGAGAGCGCGTCCGAACTCTCCGACGCCGAGGCGGTCCAGGCATGTTGCGGTACCGCCGAGGAGGCCGCGACGGAAGGAGCGTGCTGCGGCTCGAACGCGAAGAAGGAAGCGGTCGCCTCCGGGGCGACCTGCTGCCACTGATCTCGCACTCCTCGCGAGCAGCGAGTTCACTGAATGTTCGCTTGCCTCCGGCTTCGATATCTATCAATATCGATGCGTGTCGAAACCGAAGTTGCCGATGATGGGCGTGACCTCACCATCGTGTGAGGTCACGCCCCTGGTCCAGCAACCGCTGACCACCGATGCCGCCGCCGAACTGGCCGGCTCCGCGCCCGCCGACCGGATCAATCCCGTGGTCGCCGATATGCTGCGCGAGATCGGCATCGATATCACCGACCGGAAACCGAAGATCCTCACCCCCGAAGCCGTCGAAGCCTCCGATGTCGTCATCACCATGGGTTGCGGCGACGCCTGCCCCTACTACCCCGGAAAACGCTACCTCGACTGGAAACTCGACGACCCGGCCGGACAAGATCACGACACCGTGCATGCCATCCGCCACCAGATCGAACGGCATGTACGCACCCTGCTCGCCGACCTCGGAATTACGACGACGTGACGTAGGCCGCCGCGTATCGGGGCCATCGACGCGCTTTCCACAGAGAAAGCCGGACGGGTTCGTGACCCGCCCGGCTCATGTCGAGAACTTGAATTCGGTTCCTCCGGAGATCGATCAGAACGGGAGGAAGAAGAAGCCGAACCACGCACCAACGGCTGCGCCGACCGCGCAACCGATGACGGCGCCGACGACGAAGAACCAGATGCCGATGGCGATGCCGATCGCGCACCCGATCGCCGCACCGAGCAGCGCTCCACCGAGCAGGGCGTCGTGCATCAGGCCCTGTACCTCGGGTGTGACCGCAGCGGGTGACGGCACGCCTGCCGCCGGTGTCATCGTCAGGGTCCTACCCGACGGGTCGAGCGACGGTGTGAGGCTGAAGTTCTGGCCGGTCTCCATACGCAGTGTCGTCGGGATCGCGCCGACGATCGCGCCGTCATCGGCGAGAACGTTGACCGCGCCCGGCGCGACCTCGAATCTGCCGGAAGCGAGATCGATGACTGCGCTGCGGTGATCGGCGGCCAGGGTTGTGGTGTAGGCGATAGGCCCATCCACCCCGTTCAACGTGAGGCTTGCCAGGGTGCCCTCACCATGTGCTGTGGCCATTGCTATGCCCGTTGACGCGATCGCCATCAGGGCGGTAGCCACCAGTTTCTTGATAAACATTTGGAAGTCCAATCATCAGACGATGTGTTTGGATTTCCCCCGGACGGGCGACATCGACCGTCAGGTATGATCTTTCACCCTCAACCTGAGCACTGTCGATAGGTGTCGGGTATGAGAAATTTTCGTATTCGCGGTCGGATTTTTCCCCCTGTACTTCGCGCTGCCCGCGCCCACTCGGAACTGCCGCTCGACGGCCTGATATGTGATGCGCCGAGCCTGTCCGGTATTCGCCGCCACCGCGCCGGGCAGTCGAGAAACGCAGGCTGGAATCGCGGTCGAAGCCCCGGCACCGGAGTCGGTGCCGGGGCGAGAGCATTACTTCTGCGGTTCGGGTGCCTTGGGCATGGGCGAGTTGATCGTGCTGAAGTACATGATCGCCGCGCCGACGGCGACCGGGGCCGTCACCAGGATCTGACCCGCGACCGTGCCGAGGGCGCCGACGGCGACGATGCCGCCGAGGCAGCCGACGGCGGCGGCCGGGATGAACGGGCCGAACATGCCGACGATG
>NZ_JBHVDM010000085.1:0-31174 GCF_042802775.1 Nocardia sp. NPDC057455
ATCTGTGTCTCGTGGGCTCGTATTTGTGTATAAGAGACAGGGCGACGAAGGAGCAAGCGGCGGTCGCTCGGACGCGAGCCACAAAGGGGCCGCGCACACCCAGCGCCGCAGGCGCTGGCAAAACTACACAGCGCGCAACCGCGTGCGGCTGGCGTACACGTGCTCGGCGATAAGGGTGGCGATGCGGTCGGGCGCTTCCAGCATCGGCACGTGGCCGACGCCGTTGACCAGGATGCGGTCGGCGGATTCGGGCAGTTCTTTCAGGTAGCGGCGTGCGTAGACGCGGTTGGGGATGACCCGGTCGTACTCCGCGAGCAGCAGCCGGACCGGCGTCCGCAGGGTGGACAGGTCCTCCTGGGCCGGCGCTCGCATCGCGCCGAGGATCATCGGCACCATCGCCGGGCAGTGCAGTGCGGCGGCGAGGGCGGCGGCGGCGTCGCGGCGGGAGACCGCGGAGGCCTGCTTGCTCAGCGCGAGCAGCGCGATCCGCTGGGCGAGGGGGTTGCCGATCGCGAATCCGCCCAGGCGCTTGCCGATCTGGACGATCGGCACCAGCGAGAGGAATTTCAGGTTGATCCGCCACTGGGTCAGCGAGGGCGCGTGCCAGCCGCCCGCGGGCGCGATGAGCGTCAAGGTGCGGGCGCGTCCACGGCGGGCGAGTTCGACGCCGACCAGTCCGCCGAGCGAGTTTCCCGCGATATGACAAGTGCGCCAGCCCAGTTCGTCGAGCTGCTCGCAGATCCGGTCGGCGAGCGTCGACACGTTCACCGACGGGCCCTCGGTGGGCGCACCGCCCCAGTGACCCGCGAACGCGGGCGCGAACACCTCGCAGTGCGTCGAGAGCCGCGCGGCGGTCTGCTCCCAGCAGTGCGGCGACATCATGAATCCGTGCAGCAACAGCAAGGGGTCACCGGAACCCACATGCAGTGCCTTGATCGGCTGGGGCTGTTTCGGCCGGGTGGAGCCGCGCGCGGCGGCGGAGGACTGGGAGGTGTCGGACGACATCGTCTTCACCCCTTCCTGGACGGCAGTGTCCGGGGGACTTCATCTGACCAGCATTGTACGGTCGTGAGGTGCCGTATATCTCGACAGTGAACGTGAACGGTGTCCGCGCCGCCGCGGGCAAGGGGTTGCTGGCCTGGCTCGCGGCCACCGAAGCCGACGTCGTGTGCGTGCAGGAGACCCGCGCCACTGACGAGCAGGTCCGGGCCGCGTTGGCGTCCGCGCTCGACGCGGGATGGCATCTGTCGCACGCCGAGCCGGAGTCGAAGGGCCGCGCCGGAGTCGGCATTCTGTCCCGGCGGCCGCCCAGTGCCGTGCGAGTGGGCTTCGGCAGCAGTGAGTTCGCGGCCGCGGGTCGCTATCTCGAGGCCGACTTCGATGACGTCACCGTGGCCAGCGTCTACGTGCACTCCGGCGACGCGGGCACGGTGCGCCAAGACGAGAAGTACCGCTTCATGGCCGAACTCGGCGCCTATCTCACCGCGCGAACCGGGGACTTCGTGGTCGCCGGGGACTGGAACATCGCGCACACCGAGCGGGACTTGAAGAACTGGAAAGGCAACCTGAAATCGGCCGGCTTCCTGCCGCAGGAGCGGGCGTGGATCGATGAGCTGCTGGCCGCGGGCTACGTCGACGTGGTGCGCCACCTGCATCCCGGGGTCGACGGCCCGTACAGCTGGTGGTCCTACCGGGGCCGCGCCTTCGACAACGACAGCGGTTGGCGCATCGACGCGGTTTACGCAAGAGAGGGTGTCGCATCCCGCGCTGTGTCGGCACGGGTGGAGCGTGCAGCGACATACGCCGAGCGTTGGTCTGACCATGCTCCGGTCACGGTGGAGTTTGCGGAGAAGGTGTGCGATCCGCTGACCAGGGAATACGCCTTACACGGTCACGGTCACGGTCGGGGCGTACGGGCATCCAGCGCCTTGCGGATCAGCTCCCGTGCAGCGTCGCCGGTCACGGACTGACCGGCGAGCTCAGCGAACAACCTGCCGTACAAAGCAATCTCGCGGGGTTGGGTCACGGTCAGCTCTGCTGTCACCGCTTCTACAAGCACTAGCCGCTCATCGAACAGCACGAAGTTGGTTATCTGCATCGGCAACTCAGCCTCAGCCGGGACAACGCCTAGTAAGACCCTAGGTAAGCCGATCACGGCTAGCAGTCGGTCAAGCTGACCGATCATCACAGCATTCGTGCCAACCGTGGTGTGTAGAGCTTGTTCCGCTACCAGGATGTGAAACCGGTGATCGCCTTTGTATAGAAGTTGTTGCCGTTCGATCCGTTTTGCTACGCCTTCATCCAAATCATCTGGCACACGGTAAAAGTCGATATACCGGCGCAGAACAGCTGCGGCGTACTCGGCAGTCTGGAGGATTCCGGGGATGATGTTCGGCTGAAAAATCCGCATGAGCTTGGACTCTTCGGAAAGCTTCACCACCTGGTTCTGTCGCCGCTTCGTGCCGGTGCCGAGCACTTTCCGCCACTCCAGGTAGGCAGCTTGCACGTTCCGCAGAGTAGCGATCAGGTCGGGTAACTGAGCGTCGTTGCCGGTATGACGGCAGTAAGCCCTTAGATGCGCCTCCGTGGGGCTACGGTCCCCGGTTTCGATCTTCGACACCACCGACTCATGCCAACCCGCGAGGGAGGCAAGCTGACGGCCGGACAGCCCGGCATCACGACGAAGCCCCCGGAGAGTTGCCCCAAGGGCTTGTCGCGCTTCATGAACGGAGTTAGTCACCGCTTGACGTACTCCGCATAAGGGACAGCCAGCTTCCAGAGCCGCCCCCGTACCTCTTGGCAGTACGCCACGATGCCGGGGTCTGTGGTCACTGCTAGACCGGCCGGTGCCCCGGCCGGATCGGTGAGGTTGTAGACAACCCTCTCGCCATCCATCAACCACCAGTCGTCTGGTGGCACCGTACCCGCAAGATGCCTTGTTACATAACGGATGTCGTCACCGACTTCCACGTTGTACCCGGTGACCGACAACAACCATCGCTGATAGTCCGACAGTGGTTCGGTGACCACCCGAACACGGGTCACCGATACGCCCCGGCTGGTGGTTTCCAGCATGAGGTCCTGCCACGGCGTCCGGGTGTACGGGGCTGGTTCGCCAGCGAGGAACGCACGTTTCCGGGTGTCCTCGTCGGTTACGTGGTATTCGTCCCGCACTTCGAGATGGAACGCATCCCGTTTCAGCTCACGAAACAGATTCGGCCACAGGTCCGGTTCATCGTTGGGCCGCAGCAGCATTGCCGTAGAACGTCCTTCCTAGCTTCGGGACCTCGATAGCGGTTTCGTCCTCTGCCAAGGTCAACATGCCCAACACATCCGGCTCGGTGATCGGCCGACCGGATACGGTGAAGGTACCCCGGCCGGTGTCGGTCATAGTGGAGCCGATGAACGTATCCGGCTCGACGAAGCCGGTCAGAAGGTGCGGAATCTCCACCGTTCCCGGTTGGGTTGATTCCCACCCCTGGACTATGTAACTGCCCTGGTCGGTGGCATACAAGCTTGGGCACCCTCCAGAGTCTGATCCGCCTTTACCGAGGAACCTTAGGTTCATCGCTTCAACTCCTGTCTAGCGACTTGGCACACCTTGGCGTGTACCGCCCCAATTGTCCCGCAGAATGACGCTCTCTACAGCTGGCTAGGCGAAGTTTGCCAAGTTTTGCCAAGTTCGTAGACCTGGCAGCAGCCGCTTCGTAGCTTCTGAGCTGGCCCCCGTGACATGTGCCGCGAACCGGTCACGGGGTGCCTACCACTGGCCTATCAGAGGGGTTGAAATGACCGCAGACGGAGATCGACAACGCAGGCGCACAGAGCTTTACCCGTTCCCTGGTGGCGTGTTCGAACGGTGGGATGACACCGACGACGGAGAGCCGGGCGTATATATCGAGTTCCACCACCCCCAGCAGTCGTGTAACGACGCTCAGGCGTTCGGCCCTGGTGAAGTGGAACGACTCGGTTCGGTAGACGACGAGACGGAGCCCGCGTGATGGGGTTGTTCGTAGCGTTCGCTGTCCCGCTGGTCGCGTTCTTCGCGGTGGTGTTCTGGCCTCAGCGGATACCGAAAGAGAGGCGGGAACGGATCGAACGCGAAGATACGCGTCAGCAGGGCGGTATGTAGATGACTGGCGAGGATCTTCCGGAACGTAATCCCGGCACGAGATTGGGACTGTTTCTTCTCTCCAACTTTGACGAGTGGGAACCGCCGACGCCCGATCTTCTAGAGCGAGTTAAGTCCGGACTGGCATCGAAATCGGGGGATAACCGTTGAAAACCATGATTGGGCTTATCTCTGTGGCCGTGCTGATCGGCATTAGTCCAGCGGCTACCGGCACGGCCCACGCTGCTCGCAGTTGCGATTTCGAATTCACGCACGCGGTGCCGACAGTGCTACCGCCCCAGATCACCGGGGACGGTATTGCCGCATGTGATGTCCCGCCGGACGAACACACAGTCGTCTTGGCGTTGCGGCACGAGGAGGGCGGCCGGTGGGAGGTTGTCTCTACCCGAACCGATTCCAGCATCCCGCCGCCGTACCGGGGCGGTGGACACCCCTACACGGTGTCGGCCGCGTGCTACGCCGGGAAGTGGCGCGTCAGCGTCGGTATACGCGGCAAGATTCAGGGGCGCCAGTTCACCTACAACAACGCATCCGGCACGGTGGAGGTACCGGCCTCCAAGTGCCCTAACCGGCCCTGATCAAAGGAGCGGTATGTCTACCACGAAACCCTCCGGCGCAATCGACAAGGAAACCTCGGTGCGGCTGCGAGACCAGCTCCAACAGATCACAGAGGAAGCGGGCCGGTACCTCGGTCCGGAGCACCGGGCCATAGCCGCACTGATTCAAGCTGCACGGGAGTTGGCCGCAGCTACCTTCCCTAAGTCGTCGGGGCGGTACGCCGAGTACACGCCGGACAAGTGAGCCCGGAGGGAAATCGAGACGACGGAGCCTCCAGATCGGACTCTGGGGGCACCGGTACACGGCCTGACTAAGAGCGCGCTCGTAAGCTTGGTAGCAAACACATCAAGGTCAGCGCCATCCCGGCTTCAGTCCATCCGTGAGCTCGCGCGGTGTTGCGTCCGTGCTCCAGCTGCCGGGCAGGTGACGTAGATTCGTCAGTCATGACGGATAGCCGCGCCACTAGCAAGGCGCGTAACGGGGTGTGCATTCCGGTTCCTTCCCCGTTCGGGGGTGATTCTAGGGTTTGTAGAACTGAGTCGATCCGATGGCGCATCGCCTACCAGCCGGCCCTGGGCGATCTGGCCGCCCGCGCCAAAGACGCGGTTGCGGAGCGCGCCGCGGCCTACGACCAGCGCTGGTCCGACCACGCCCCCGTTACGGTGCAGTACCGATGAACCGGTCGCCATTGATCAAGCGTGGTCTCGGCGTCCTGGGCGCGGTCGCGCTGGTGCTGCTCGCCGCGGTGCTCGCACTGTACGACGGGGGCGATGCCACTACGTCCACGTCCGCGAGTCGCGCGACCACCGCGGCGGCGAGTACGGTCACCGCGCCACGCGGTGACAGCGCGTCACCGGTCACCCAGGCATCCGGCGTGCCCGAGCGCGCGTACGTCACGCTGCGGGAGATCGACGCTGGCCGGTGGCCGGGCTCGGCGAACGCGCCGGGCACCAAAGGGGGCGAGCGATGGCAGAACCGCGGCGGCGACCTGCCCGCCGCGGACGGTTCCGGCAAGCCGATCACCTATCAGGAATGGGACGTCAATCCCAAGCAGTCCGGCCGATCCCGCGACGCCGAACGCATCGTCACCGGCAGCGACGGCTCGGCCTGGTACACCGGTGACCACTACAAGACCTTCACGAGGATGCGCTGATGACAAAGACGGTCACGCTGTCGCAGTTCCTTGCCCGTTCCGACGCGGACGACGCGCCGCCCCGCGCGCAACTCGCCCCGCCGCGCGTCACCTTCGGCGCCCTCGCCGTCGACGCCGCCGAGTTCAGCGGCGTGCGGGACAAGGCGCCCTCCGGCTACCTGGTGCGTGAGTTGCGCGGCGCGAAGATGCCTACCACCGCCCGGCTCTTCGACGAGTTCGCCGCCGCGTTCCAATTCCCGTACTACTTCGGGGAGAACAAAGACGCGTTCGACGAGTGCCTGCGTGACCTGGACGACTTCCTCGGCGAAGGGGCCGGATACGTCGCGGTGGTGCGCGACTCGGCCGGATTGCTCGCCGACGAGCCGATCGAGCGCGACTGGTTCGCCGAGGCCATGCGCGACTGCGCGGCCTACTGGTCGCGGCGGGACGTGCTCTTCCGGGTCGTCCTGCAAGGCGACGCGCCCGACCTCGAGGACGTGTCCCTGCGCCTGTGAGCCCGGGGCCGTTACCGCAGTTTCTCCGCGAGATCCTCGCCGAGCAGAACGAACACGTCGACCGTGTGCTCGATCAATTCGTCGCGCGTGAGGTTCAGATCGCCTTGTAGCCAGGCGGTCAGCGTCTGCACCAGCCCGCCGACTAAGTACAGGGCGCGGAAGTCGATCGCCGAGGCCGGGGCCGAGTCGGACATCCGGTAGAAGTCGCTGCCCTCCGAGGCCACCATCCGCCCGAACGCGCGCACGGTCTCGGTGGTGCGGGCGCGCAGCTCCGGCGTCGCCATGCCCGCGATCAGCGCTGCTTTCGCCTTACGCGGGTCGTCGGTGAGCAGGTGCACGCCCGCGGTGATCGCGGCGTGCGCGGTCGCGCGCGTGTCCGGCGCGGCGGTGCGCACCGCGGCGAGGATGGCCGCCGCGAGTTCCTCGGCGATCCCGTCGATCAGCGCGGTGAGCACGGCGTCGCGGCTGTCGAAGTTCTCGTAGTAGTACCGCTCGTTGAGACCGGCCCGAGCGCACAGCCCCGACACGGTCAGCTTCCCCAGTCCCTCCGTGCCGATGATCTCCAGCGCGGCCTCCAGCAACGCCTCACGCCGCTGCGCCCGGCGCTCCTCCGCGGAGATGCCCCCGTATGTCCGTTGCGCCGTCACCCTTCGATTCTTGCAGGTGCGATGGATCCCACGCCGCGCCTGCCGATAACAACAATCTGGCAGAGAGTATTGCCAGAAACGCGGATTCTGGGAGATGCTATTGCCAGATGCACTCGACGAGGAGGCAACGATGTCCGAGCCCGGCTATTTCAGCGACCACTCGATGGTCCGGCGGGTGATGAGCAAGCGCGCGGTGGGTCTGACCTACGGCTTGCGCGCTCTGGTGATCGGTGCGGTGCACCCGCTGCTCTACGTGGGCACCGCGGAGAACACCGAGCATCGGATGACGCCCTACACCCGGCTCGCGCTGACCGGCCGCCTGTTCGAGGCGGTCTTCCTCGGCAGCAGGTCCGAAGCCGACCGCGCGCTGGCGTTCACCAGGAAACGGCACGTCAGGGTGCGTGGCGTGCTACCGGAGGAGGCCGGAGCCCAGCACCCCGCGGGCACCGGGTACTCCGCGCTCGATCCGCACCTGATGTTCATGACAATGGCCTTCACCTTCGACTCGGCCGAGGTGATGTACGACCTGCTGGTGCGCACGATGACCGAGGGTGAGCGCGAGGGGCTCTACCAGGACTACGTGCGCTGGGGCGAGCTGTTCGGCATGCCCGCCGACGCGGCACCGGGCAACTACCGCGAGTTCCGCGCGTTCTTCGACGGCTACCTGGCCTCCGACGAGCTGTTCCTCACCGACGAGGCGCGGCTGGTCGGCTCCTACTTGGCCGGGCAACGCGTCCCCTATTCGCAGGGGGTGCCGTTGCAGCAGGTCACCTCCGCGTTCTATCTGCTGGTGCAGGGCAGCCTGCCGCCACGGATCCGCCGGATGTACGGGATGCGCTGGGGTGTGGCCGAGCAGATCGCCTACCAGGGGTTGTCCAGGGCGGTCCGCTCCGCGCACGTGTCGGTTCCGCTGGTGCCGCCGGTGCTGCGCGGCACGCTCGCCGGGCCGAGCGCGCCGGTCTACAAACAGCTTTCCGAGCGCGAACACGAACTGGTCAGCGGCGGACGGCCGAGCATGCCCGGGGTGGACCCGCGCAACTGGGTGCAGCGAAATTCCGCTTGAGCGGCATGGGAAGATCGAGGTATGTCGAGTCCTGCGCCCACCCCGGCCGCCGAACGCAAGCAGCGGGTTCTGTCCGGGATCCAGCCGACCAGCTCCTCGTTTCATCTCGGCAACTACCTTGGCGCGCTGCAGTACTGGGTGACCATGCAGGACGACTACGACGCGTTGTATTTCATCCCGAACATGCACGCGATCACGGTGCCGCAGGACCCCAAGGAGCTGAAGGCGCGCACCAAGGCCGCCGCCGCCCAGCTGCTCGCACTCGGCATCGACCCGAAGAAGTCGACCCTGTTCGTGCAGAGCCAGGTGCCCGAGCACGCCGAGCTGGCCTGGGTGCTCAGCGGTATCACCGGTTTCGGTGAAGCGAGCCGGATGACCCAGTTCAAGGACAAGTCGGTGAAGCAGGGCGCGGAGAACGCGACCGTCGGCCTGTTCACCTATCCGGTGCTGATGGCCGCGGACATCCTGCTCTACCGCGCCCATCAGGTGCCCGTAGGCGAAGATCAGCGCCAGCACTTGGAGCTGACCCGGAACCTGGCCCAGCGCTTCAACACTCGATTCAAGAAGACGTTCGTGGTGCCGGAGGCGCACATCGTCAAGGGCACGGCGAAGATCTACGACCTGCAGGACCCCACTGCCAAGATGAGCAAGTCCGCCTCCACCGACGCGGGCTTGATCAACCTGCTCGACGACCCGAAGGTCACCGCGAAGAAGGTGAAGTCCGCGGTCACCGACACCGAACGCGAGATCCGCTACGACCCGGAACGCAAACCGGGCGTCAGCAACCTGCTGGTGATCCTGAGTTCGCTGACCGGTGCGCCGATCGTCACCTTGGAAAAGGATTTCGAGGGCAAGGGTTACGGCGAGCTGAAAGCCGACGTGGCCGACGCGCTGGTCGAATTCGTCACGCCGTTGCGCGCGAAGGTGCAAGAGTACATGTCGGATCAAGGTGAACTCGACCGCATACTCGCCGCTGGAGCCGAGCGCGCGCGAGAGATCGCGGGCAACACTCTCGCGCAGGTCTACGAGCGGGTCGGTTTGCTGAGTCGCTGAACGGCTACTTCACCTTCGCGCGCCCCGTCAGGCGTCGTGCGAGGTCTCTTGGTCGAAGGGGCGAATGGTGCAGCTGATCGATAACGTCAAGTCCGGGATCGAACGCCGGGTCAAGGCGCAGCCGTGGTTGGACCATCTGGTCCGCACGGCGGGGCGCTATCAGCGGCAAAGGGGTGACTACTACGCGGCGGGCATCACGTACTTCACTGTGCTGTCGCTGTTCCCGCTGCTGATGATCGCTTTCGCGGTCGCGGGCGTGGTCTTGTCCAGCAATCCGGATCTGCTCGAGGAGTTGCAGGCCAAGATCGTCGAGAACATTCCGGGCTCGTTCGGCACCCAGTTGAACGACCTGGTCGATCAGGCGGTCGAGTCGCGGGGCACGGTCGGTGTCCTGGGGCTGGTCACCGGCGTCTACAGCGGGTTGGGCTGGATGGCCAACCTGCGGGCGGCGCTCACCGAACAGTGGGAGCAGAAGTCTCCGGACGACAATTGGCTGATGACCAAGCTCTCCGATCTCGGGGCGCTGGTCGGTCTCGGTCTCGCCTTCGCCGTGTCGCTGGGGTTGTCGGCGGTGGCCTCGAGCACCCTCGGCAGGCGGCTGCTCGAGAGCGTCGGCCTCGGCGAAGCGCCCGGGGCAGGTGTGCTGCTGTGGCTGTTGTCGACCTTGCTCGGGTTCCTCGCTTCGTGGGCGGTGTTCGCGTGGGTCATCGCGAGGCTGCCGCGGGAACCGGTGACGCTCGCCAGCGCCGTCAAGGCGGCTGCCCTGGCCGCGGTGGTATTCGAGGTGTTCAAGATCGTGGCGTCGATCTACCTGCGATCGGTGCTGAGCAGCCCCGCCGGCGCCACCTTCGGCTCGATCATCGGCCTGATGGTGTTCAGTTATGTCACTTATCGCATCGTCCTGTTCGCCACCGCCTGGGCCGCGACCGCCACGGAGAACGAGCCGGAGGCCGAGATCGCCGCACCCGGACCGGCCGTGATCGCGCCGCGGGTCAGCGCACGCGACATATCGGTGGGCGTGGGCGCCGCTTACTTCGGCGCGGGCGCGCTTGCGGCGCTCGCTGTTTCCGGCTTCCGTAAGTTGCCCGGCCGTCGTTGAATCTGTGCGCCGGTTCGATCAGCGTCGTCGGTTGGCCCGCCGTGCGCCCAGCAGCAGCGCGGCGACCAGCAGGACACCGCCGATGATCAGCATGGTTCTGGCGCCGGTGCGGCGATCTTCGGCGGGGGCCATGGCGGACGGGTCGCTGCCCGGCATCGAAGGTGTCGCCCGATCGCTTCCCGCCGTGGGCGGCGCGGCCAGCGTGACCGCACTCTGGTCGCGCTGGGCTACCACCGCTCCGGGCAGGTTGCCGATCGAGGAGCTGCGGGGCAACGCGAAACCGTAGTCGAGCAGGCGGGCTGCCTGTTCCCAGGGTCGGATCGGCCGCACATCGGCCATGAGCAGGGTTACCGCCAGCCTGCGGCCGTCTCGCTGGGCGGCGGCGACGAAGGTTTGACGTGCGTCGTCGGTGAAGCCGGTCTTGCCGCCGAGAGCGCCGTCGTAGTTGTAGAGCAACTGGTTGTCGTTGCCGATGGGGTAGCCGGGGCGGTCGGTGTCACCGGGAATCGCAGGGTCGGCCGGGTAGCCCGGGAAGTCGGCCTGCTCGGTGTGGATCAGCTCGGCGAACAATGGGATGGTCATGGCCTCGCGGAACAGCACGGCGAGATCGTAGGCCGAAGTACTCATCCCGGGACCGTCCAGTCCGGAGGGTGTGGCCGTACGAGTGTCCATGGCGCGCAACGATTTCGCCAGGTCGTTCATCTTCGCGACGGTCGCGGCGTCGCCGCCCAGCTGCGCGGCGATGGCATGCGCGGCGTCGTTTCCCGAGGCCATGATGAGTGCCTGCATGAGCTGCCGGTTCGTATAACGGCCACCGGGGCCGATGCCCACCCGGGTGCCGTCGACATTCGCGTCGGCCTGCGTGCCGACCACCACCTTGTCCAAACTCAGCGTGCGCAGCGCCAGCGTGGCAAGCAGCACTTTGATCGTGCTGGCGGGCCGGTAGCGCCCGTGCGGGTCCTTCGCCGCCAGTACTTCGCCGGTGTCCAGATCCGCTACCAACCAAGCCGTCGCCGAAATCTCCTGCGGGGCCGGGGGTGCGGCCTTGGGAAGCACGACCCCGCACTCGCCGAGGCGGGACCCGCCGATCGGCGGGGAAGGGATCGGCAACGGTGCGGGAGTCGACTGTCCGGGTGCGGGCACCTCGGAGGCGTCGATCGGCGCGGGCGGCAACGTCTTCTGCGGGCAACCGTCGGTGTTCGGGGTGGTGAACGGCGTCGTGGTGCTGGGCTCGGCGAGGGACGGCGCGGCCGTCGCTCCGATCGCGGCGACGGCCAGCACGGCGCCCACGGAGAGCAAAGCACGGCGAGTGATCTTCATCGCCGATGAGCCTAGCGAGCGGACCGGTGATCGGCCGCACACACTCATCCCACCCATCCACGGTATTGACAGCATCTATCAAATGAGAGTTACTATCAAAAAGTTGTATCTACCATTTCCGGAGGGGTTATGAATAACGACTCGACCCGCCGCTGGCTCGCCCTCGGCGCGCTGGCCGTGGCGATGCTGACCATCGGGCTCGATGTCACCGTGCTGACCGTCGCGCTGCCCACGCTCGCGGTCGACCTGAACGCGAATACCGCTGCGCTGCAATGGTTCAGCAGCGCCTACACGCTGGCGCTGGCCGCTGTGATGCTGCCCGCGGGCGCGCTCGGCGACCGCTACGGCCGCAAGAAGTTCCTGCTGGCAGCCTTGGTGCTGTTCGGTGTCGCGTCCGTCGCCTGCGCCGTGGCGACCTCGCCCGGCGAGCTCATCGCGGCGCGCGTCGTACTCGGGGTCGCGGCGGCGGCGATGATGCCGCTGTCGATGTCGGTGCTGCCCGCGCTATTCCCCCAGCCGGCCGATCTTCAGCGGGCGCTCACGATCTGGATCACCTCGACCGCGATCGGTCTTCCGCTCGGTCCGATCGTGGGCGGTTGGTTGCTGCGCAACTTCTGGTGGGGTTCGGTGTTCCTGATCAACGTCCCGATGGTCGTGATCGGCGCGCTCGCCGTCGCCGCGCTGGTCCCGGAATCGCGCAGCGCGCGACGCTTCCGGCTCGATCTGCCCGGAGTCGTGCTGTCGGCCGCGGGCATGCTCGGACTGACGTATGGCTTCATCCGGATCGGGGAGAAAGGCTGGGGCGACGGCCCGGCCTGGGCTCTCGTCGCGGCGGGTGTGTTCCTGTTCGGCGCGTTCCTCGCCTGGCAGCGTAGGACCACGCGGCCACTGGTCGACCTCGGCCTGTTCGCCGCCGACGGATTCCGCTGGGGCACCGGATTTTCCATTGTGGTGAACTTCGCCATGTTCGGCATGTTCTTCACCGTTCCGCAGTATTTCCAGGCGGTGCTCGGCGTGGACGCGCTCGGCAGCGGCCTGCGGTTGCTTCCGTTGATCGGCGGGTTGCTCGTCGGCAGCAGGCTGGTCGACAAGGTGCTGCCGAAACAGGGTCTTCGCGTCGTGATCACCGCCGGATTCACCGTCTTGGCCGGTTCCCTGGTATTGGGCGCACTCACCACCGTGGACAGCGGTTACGGCTTCAGCGCGTTGTGGTTGACGCTGTTGGGCGCGGGGATGGGCCTGGTCATGCCCGCCGCGATGGGCATGGCGATGGGTGAACTGGACGCGGAGCGGTCCGGCTCCGGTTCCGCGCTGTTGCAGGCGCTGCGGCAGGCGGGCGGCACCATCGGCGTCGCGGTGCTGGGTACCGTGCTGTCCACCCGGTATCGGTCCGAACTCGGCGCGCTGAACCGCGAACCGATCGATGACGGCGTCAACGCGGGTGTCGCCACGGCGCGCCACCTGGGTGATCAGTCGATGCTGCATCAGGTGCAGGTCGCCTTCCTCGGCGGCATGAGCGCGATGCTCTGGGCCTGCGCCGCGCTGTGCCTGCTGGCGGCCGTGCTCACGGCGGCGTTCGTCCGCCCGCGCCAACCCGACCGGGCGCGCGAGCCGGGTGCGGCAGAATCGATCCATGTCGGTTGAGCTACCCGCGAACGGGACAGCGCGAGGTTTGCGCGAGCGGAAGAAGGAACGGACCCGCCGGACGATTCGCCTCGAGGCTTTCCGGCTGTTCCGCGAGCAGGGTTACAACGAGACGACCGTCGAGCAGATCGCCGCGGCCGCCGATGTCTCGCCGAGCACTTTCTTCCGCTACTTCCCGTCCAAGGAACAGCTGGTGCTCGCCGACGATCTCGATCCGGTGATCATCGAGGCATTGCGTCGTCAGCCGCGCGACGTCCGCCCGATGGTCGCCTTCCGCGAGGCGACGCGCGAGGTCTTCGCCAACCTGCCCGCCGCCGAATTGGCGTTCGAGCAGGAGCGCCAGGCGCTGCTGTTCCACGTCCCGGAGCTGCGCTCCGCGATCGGCTTGGAGATGATGCGCAGCATCGATCTGCTGGCGGGATTGCTGGCCGATCACATCGGCCGCTCGCCCGACGACTTCGAGGTGCGGGTGGCGGCGGGCGCGATGACGGGCGCTGGACTGGCGGTAATGGCGATGGCGCCGATGAATATGGACAACATCGCGCGCACGATGGATTTTCTGGACGCGGGTATGCCGCTCACGCCGCAGCGGGAGTCCTAAGGGTTCGTGCGGGCTACCGTTCGCCGCCTATGCCCCGGCGGTGCTGGCTTGCCGGAACCGATCCGGGGAGTCGTCGTCCATGGTCGCGAAGAAGCCGCCGATCACGTCCTCGATCTCGGCGATCGAGTCCGCGCAGTAGAGAATCGGCTGGTAGTGGGTGATGTCGTAGGTCGCGGTACCCATCTGGGCGATGTCGAGCGGGCGCAGCTCGGCGTGCCGGAACTCCTCGATCTCGCCGTAGGACGACAGCAGGCCCGCGCCATAGCAGCGGATCTCACCGCGTTCCCGGACGACGCCGAATTCCATCGAGAACCAGAAGACGTCGGCCAAGAATTTCAGTGCGCGCTCGGTGCTCAGCCGCGTGACCGCCGCGCCGACCGTCGCGTAGATCGCCGCGAAGCGCGGGCTGGCGATCTGGCTGGCGTGTCCGATGATCTCGTGGATCGCGTCCGGTTCGGGGGTGTACAGCGGCGCGGAGTGATGCCGGATGTACTGCGTGGAGTGGAAGATCCGATCGGCGAAGGAGCCGAAGAACTCGCGCAGCGGCACCAGGCCCGCGGCCGGCGCGTAGCGGAATCCGGTCAGCGGTGCGAGCGCCGCGGAGACCTCGTCCAGTTGCGGGATGTGATCGGTGGGCAGCGACAGCGCCTCGGCGGCCGCGAGCACCTCCGCGCTGGCATAGCGGCGATGTCTCCGGGCGAGTTCGGCCGAAACGATCCGCCACACCTGCTGCTCCTCGTCGGTGTAGGCGATATGGGGAAGCGGCTTGCCCGGTGCGTAGTCCAGCGCCAGCGCGGCGATGGCGTTGCGACGGGCTCGGTATACCGGATCGTGCACGCCGGGGTGCTCGTCGCTCAGGTGCACGGTCACGTCACCGTCGCCGGTGCGGGTCACCGGCGAGTACAGCTGCGCCTCGCTGAACATATCTCGATGCAAGCACCGCCGGGGCCCGCCGACAACAAAAGCCCGTTCAGCTGGACAATCTGCCTAGCTGAACGGGCTTTCGTCAGGCGATCCGTGGAGTAGAAAGCGCGGGTCGGGCGACGTTCTGATCAGTGCGCGCCGTGCAACGAATGCACCACCGCGTGGCCTTTGCCACGTCCGATCAGCCACTTGTTGACCGGCGTGGTCACCACGAATGCCACGGCGAAGGCGAAGGCGAGCGTGGCCCAGAACAGCACCGTGTCCAGGTGGGCGTCCATCGCGCCCGGGACCGCCAGGATCACGGCGTTGTCCACGATCTCCATGACCGTGATGGACACCGTGTCGGCAGCCAGCGCGGTGCCGACGGCGGCCGCCAACGGCAGACCCGCCCGCAGCACGCCACGCATGGTGAACGCGTAACCGAACACGAACGCCAGCGCGATGGCCAGCACCATCGTCGAGGCGTTGTTCCAGCCCAGTGCGGTGCCGATCACCATGCCGAGGATCTCGCCGATGGCGCAGCCGGTGAGGCAGTGCAGCGTGGCCATGGCCGCCATCCGCCAGGTAGCGGGGGAGTGATGCGCGGTGTGCGGTCCGGCATGCTTCGTCGTCTGCGCGATGTGCTCGCCGGATGCGTGGTGCCTGTGTTCCATATCCGGAAACTATACCCCCGTAGGGTATAGACGCAAGGCCGAGTTCGTGATTTGCCGGACATGAGCCCGCGCCATGCCGCAAGATGGCGAATGTACGAAGGAGGGCGCATGAAATCCGTGCGGATCGATCTCGACCAGGACTTGCTCGCCGCGGCCGCCGCCATCATGGGCACGTCGACCAGCGACGCCACCATCAACGAGGCCTTGCGCCGGATCGTCGTGCACGAGCGTCAGCTGCACAATCTGGAAAGGCTCGCGGCGAAGGTGTTCGTCGGGCTACCGGAAATCGCGGTGGCGGACCGCTAGGCGGCCTGCGCCCTCGACGGGCTAGCCGGGAGGGGCCGGCCGTTGCTCGTCGAGAGCACGCAGCCAGACGTCCTCGAACTCCCTGGCGTCGATCTGAAGTGCGGTGAACTCGGTCTCGGCATTCAGCTCCTCCGGCGTCGGCACCGGAATCTGCCCTATTTCGGTCGAGCCGGTGCCCCTACCCGAATCGGCCCAGTCCGCGTGCCCGTCGCGGAAGACCTCCACCTTGCGCACCTCGAAACCGTCGTCGCCGATCTCGCTGAACAGCTCCACCGGCTCGTCGTCGAAGTCGTGGTGCCATTGCGCCTTCAGGTACCACATCGCCCATCAGCTCCCCAGTTCGCGACCGACTCGGCTACCGAACCGCACATGACCAGCATATGGGTGTCGCGGCGCGGCGTCCCGCTGCCGAGTTGCCGGGGCGGTTGGCTGGAAGCGGGCTGCGGTCGAGTCCTGCGCGAACTGTCGGTGGCCCCTGGCAGAATCCCGGGCACTGTTGGCGTGACCGAGGGGTGGGAGTCATGGCGGTCTCTCTGATCGACGTGCCGGTGGAGCAGCGGCCACGCGAGCGGTTGCTGGCGCTCGGGCCGCACGCGCTGAGCGACGCGGAGTTGCTCGCGTTGCTGCTACGGCAGGGCCGGCGCGGTGCGAGCGCGCTGGATCTGGCAGTGGAATTGCTGGTCGAACACGGCGGGCTCGCCGGATTGGCGTCGGCGCGTCCGGAGGAGTTGTCCCGCCGAGCGGGCATCGGCGTCGCGAAGGCCGCCGCGATCATCGCCGCCTTCCACCTCGGGGCGCGAGCACGCGGTAGACCGGACACATCCATCCAGCTGACCAGCCCCGCCGATGTGGCCGCCGCCGCCCGCCCCCACTTCGCGGGCTGCCGGGTCGAGCGCCTGCTCGTACTCGTGTGCGACGCCCAGAATCGCCTGCGCCAGAAGGTCTTCGTGGCCGAGGGCGCCGTCGACCAAGTCGCCGCCCCGGTCCGGGAAATCCTCAACACCGTCCTCCGCCACGACGGCCGAGCCTTCGCCATCGTGCACAACCACCCCTCCGGCGACCCAACCCCCAGCCCCGACGACCGCCGCACCACCACCATCCTCACCGACGCCGCCCATACGGTAGGCCTCCGCTTCCTGGACCACGTGGTGATCGCCGGGGAGAAATGGGCCAGCGCCTCGGGGCGAAGGGTTGCTGAAAAGTGAGTTCTCGCTGATGCATTTCGATTCGAGTGCGCTCCGCGTAAGGGCGGTTGCCGAAAACGGTGGATGGTCGCTCTTCGCGAAAGGGCTTCCGCTCGTTGCCGATGGTGCGAATTTCGAGCAGGCGGTCGCGGAGATGATCGTCATCGCTCCGTGAGTACCCCGATGACTGGCAGGTACGGCCGCACGATACGCCTGGCCATCGCGAGAACGGCTGTACCGGAAATGGCGAAGGCCGCCTTCCTCGGATGAGGTAGGCGGCCTTCGATTTTCGGCTGGGCCGAGAAATCAGCGGGTGAACAGCAAAGCCCGCTTGACTTCTTGGATCGCCTTGGTGACCTCGATGCCGCGGGGGCAGGCGTCGGTGCAGTTGAAGGTGGTGCGGCAGCGCCAGACGCCTTCGACGTCGTTGAGGATGTCGAGGCGTTCGCGAGCGGCTTCGTCACGGCTGTCGAAGATGAAGCGGTGGGCGTTCACGATCGCGGCCGGGCCGAAGTAGCTGCCGTCGCTCCAGTACACGGGGCAGGAGGTGGTGCAGCAGGCGCACAGGATGCACTTGGTGGTGTCGTCGAACCGGGCGCGGTCGGCCTGGCTCTGGATGCGCTCGCGGGTGGGCTCGTTACCCGTGGTGATCAGGTAGGGCTTCACGGCGCGGAACGCGTCGAAGAACGGCTCCATGTTCACCACGAGGTCCTTCTCCACGGGCAGGCCGCGGATCGGCTCGACGGTGACGGTGATCGACTTGCCGCCCTTGGGCAGCATGTCCTTCATCAGCACCTTGCAGGCCAGCCGGTTGACGCCGTTGATCCGCATGGCATCCGAACCGCAGACGCCGTGCGCGCAGGAACGGCGGAAGGTGAGCGTGCCGTCCAGGTAGGACTTGATGTAGATCAGCACGTTCAGGAAGCGGTCGGTCGACAGGACCGGCACCTGGAAGGACTCCCAGTGCGCGCCCTTGTCGTCCTCCGGGTTGAACCGGGCCACCTTGACGGTGATCATGACCGAGCCCTCGGGGACCGGAGCGGGCGTCTGCGAAGAAGGTGCTTCGGCAACAGCAGTCATCAGTACTTACGCTCCATCGGCTCGTAACGGGTCTGCACCACCGGCTTGAAGTCCAGACGGATGTCCGACAGGAGATCCGAGCCCTCCTTGTAGGCCATCGTGTGACGCATGAAGTTCACGTCGTCGCGGTCCGGGTAGTCCTCGCGAGCGTGGCCACCGCGCGATTCCTTGCGGTTGAGCGCACCGACCACGGTGACCTCGGCCAGCTCGAGCAAGAAGCCGAGCTCGACGGCCTCGAGCAGGTCGCTGTTGTAGCGCTTGCCCTTGTCCTGCACGGTGATCCGCGCGTAGCGCTCCTTGAGCGCGTGGATGTCGGTGAGCGCCTGCTTGAGCGTGTCCTCGGTGCGGAACACCGAGGCGTTGTTGTCCATCGAACGCTGCAGCTCGGTGCGGATGTCGGCCACCCGCTCGTCGCCGTGCTCGCTCAGCAGCTGGGCCAGCCAGTCCTGCACCATCTGCGCCGGGTTCTCCGGCAACTCGACGAACTCGCTGCGCTGCGCGTACTCCGCGGCGGCGAGGCCGGCGCGACGGCCGAACACGTTGATGTCCAGCAGCGAGTTGGTGCCGAGCCGGTTGGCGCCGTGCACCGAGACGCACGCGCACTCACCCGCGGCGTAGAGGCCGGGGACGACGTCGCTGTTGTTGCGCAGCACCTCGCCGCGGATCCGGGTGGGGATACCGCCCATCACGTAGTGACAGGTCGGGAACACCGGCACCAGTTCCTTCACCGGGTCCACACCCAGGTAGGTGCGGGAGAACTCGGTGATGTCGGGCAGCTTCTCCTCGAGCACGTCCTCGCCGAGGTGGGTCACGTCGATGTAGACGTAGTCCTTGTTCGGTCCCGCGCCGCGGCCCTCCAGCACCTCCAGCACCATCGAGCGGGCGACGATGTCACGCGGCGCGAGGTCCTTGATGGTGGGGGCGTAGCGCTCCATGAACCGCTCGCCGTCGGCGTTGCGCAGGATGCCGCCCTCGCCGCGGACGGCCTCGGAGATCAGGATGCCGAGCCCGGCCAGGCCCGTCGGGTGGAACTGGTGGAACTCCATGTCCTCCAGCGGCAGGCCCTTGCGGAACACGATCGCCATGCCGTCGCCGGTCAGGGTGTGCGCGTTCGAGGTGGTCTTGTACATCCGGCCCGAGCCGCCGGTGGCGAACACGATCGACTTGGCGTGGAAGACGTGCAGTTCGCCGGTGGCCAGCTCGTAGGCGACCACACCGGTCGCGACCGGGCCGCGATCGCTTTCGGTGAGCACCAGGTCCAGCACGTAGAACTCGTTGAAGAACTCGACGTCGTGCTTGACGCAGTTCTGGTAGAGCGTCTGCAGGATCATGTGACCGGTGCGGTCGGCGGCGTAGCACGCGCGGCGGACCGGGGCCTTGCCGTGGTCGCGGGTGTGCCCGCCGAAGCGCCGCTGGTCGATCTTGCCCTCGGGCGTCCGGTTGAACGGCAGGCCCATCTTCTCCAGGTCGAGCACCGCGTCGATGGCCTCTTTGGCCATGATCTCGGCGGCGTCTTGGTCGACCAGGTAGTCACCACCCTTGACGGTGTCGAAGGTGTGCCATTCCCAGTTGTCCTCTTCGACGTTGGCCAGCGCGGCGCACATGCCGCCCTGGGCCGCGCCGGTGTGGCTGCGGGTCGGGTACAGCTTGGTCAGCACCGCCGTCCGAGCACGCGGGCCGGCCTCGATCGCGGCGCGCATGCCCGCGCCACCCGCGCCGACGATGACGACGTCGTAGCGGTGCTCCTGGACAGGACGAGATCCACCAGTCCCGATGATTCGTTCGCTGCGCTCACTCATGCGAGGGGGCCTGTTCCTAACTGATGTTGGGGTCGAAGGTGAAGATGACGTAGGTGCCCACGCCCATGACCAGGATCATCGAGATGGCCAGCAGGGTCTTCAGCCAGAACCGGGTCGAGTCCTTGCGGGAGTAGTCGTCGATGACGGTGCGCAGGCCGTTGCCGCCGTGCAACTGTGCCAGCCACAGCATGGTCAGGTCCCAGAACTGCCAGAACGGGCTGGACCAGCGACCGGCGACGAAGGCGAAGTTGAGCCGCTTCACGCCGCCGTCGAGCAGCAGCATGATCGTCATGTGGCCGAGCACCAGCACGATCAGCAGCAGGCCGGAGAAGCGCATGAACAGCCAGGCGTACTTCTCGAAGTTGTTGTTCGAGCGCGCGCGCGGCGAGCGTGGCAGGTCCAGGCTGGCCGGACGGTCGTAGGACTTACCGATGACAGGTGCGCTCATTGTCAGTGCTCCGTGAACAGGTAGAAGAACTGGCGCCCGATCGCGGGAACGGCCAGCAGGAACCAGATCGCGAGAATGATCCAGAGCATCAGGCGCTGGTACTTCGGGCCCTTGGACCAGAAGTCCACCAGGATCACGCGGACGCCGTTGAGCGCGTGGAACAGGACGACGACGACAAGGCCCATCTCCATCAACGCCACGATGGGCGTCTTGTAGGTCTCGATCGCCTCGTTGTAGGTGTCCGGGCTCACGCGCACCAGGGCGGTGTCCAGCACGTGGACGAAGAGGAAGAAGAAGATGGTGACGCCGGTGATCCGGTGCAGCGCCCACGACCACATTCCGGGGTCGCCTCGGTACAGCGTCTTCCGCTTCGGCTGGGCCGGAGCTTCAATCGTGGTCATAGAGTGCGGTGCCTCCAACGTCGTTGATGGACCCGGTTGCAGGTCCGACGCCGACGGCGTTGGGGGCGAATGCCCAGGTGGCTGTACTCCGGCCCGTCGCAGGGAAACCTGAACCGATCTGTTCTGGACTCTAATCCCCCAGCAATCCCGGAACTAATTCGGCGTACCGTGCGTTGCGCGACAGTCGATCGGGTTAGGCTTACCTTTCTTGATGTGTACGGGGTTCCGTCGTGGCCCTTGCGCGGCCGTGATCGGGCCGGTTCGAGAGGGGTTCCCCATGCCGGAAATCGACTGGAAATCGCTGCGTGACAACGCATTTCGAGTTATGCGAAACGCCTATGCGCCCTACTCGCGGTTTCCGGTCGGCGCCGCGGCTCTCAGCGTCGATGGCCGAATGGTGAGCGGTTGCAATGTGGAGAATGTCTCATATGGATTGGGCCTGTGTGCCGAATGTGTACTCATCGGTAACTTGATTTCGGGCGGCGGGGGCCGTCTCGTGGCTGTCTCGGTGACCGATTCTCGCGGCGAAATCCTGATGCCCTGCGGTCGCTGCCGCCAATTGCTCCACGAACACGGCGGGGCTGATCTGCTGGTCGATCACGAGGCCGGACCGATGCCGTTGCGGGCGCTGCTGCCGGACGCATTCGGGCCGGACGATTTGGACGCCGGGCAGGTGTAGCCGGGTTGATCCGCGCCACCGCGGGGCCGGGTTCATCCCATCGGCGAGAACCCGAGTCCACGTCCGCACATGCCAAACTGTCGACCGTGACGGCACTGGACGCGGTTTCGATCATCACCACCAAGCGGGACGGCGGCGAGCTGTCGGACGCGCAGATCGACTGGGTGGTCGACGGGTTCACCCGCGGGGTGGTGGCCGACGAGCAGATGTCCGCGCTGGCCATGGCGATCGTCTGGCGCGGGATGACCCGGCGCGAGACGGCGCGGTGGACCGCCGCCATGATCGGCTCCGGACGGCGCATGGACCTGACCGGCCTGCCGCGCCCGACCGTGGACAAGCACTCGACCGGCGGCGTCGGCGACAAGATCACGCTGCCACTGGCGCCGCTGGTCGCCGCGTGCGGCGCCGCGGTGCCGCAATTGTCCGGGCGCGGCCTCGGCCACACCGGCGGCACGCTGGACAAACTGGAATCCATCCCCGGCTGGCAGGCGGACGTGCCGGTTTCGCGGATGCGCGACCTCCTGGCCGACCCGGCCATCGGGGCGGTGATCTGCGCGGCGGGCGCCGACCTCGCGCCCGCGGACCGGCGGCTCTACGCCCTGCGCGACGTCACCGGCACGGTCGAGTCGATCCCGCTGATCGCCAGCTCGATCATGAGCAAGAAGATCGCCGAGGGCACCGCGGCGCTGCTGCTCGACGTCAAGGTCGGCTCCGGCGCGTTCCTGAAGACACTCGACGGGGCGCGCGACTTGGCGACCGCCATGGTCGAACTCGGCGCCGACGCGGGTGTCCGGACGGTCGCGCTGCTTACCGCGATGGATACCCCACTCGGCCGCACCGCGGGCAACGCCATGGAAGTCGCGGAATCGGTGGAGGTGCTGGCCGGCGGCGGTCCCGCAGACGTCGTCGAACTGACCATCGCCTTGGCTCGCGAGATGGTCGCGCTGGCCGGGCTCGACACCGACCCCGCCGATGCGCTGGCCGACGGCCGGGCGATGGACCACTGGCGCGCGATGATCCGCGCCCAGGGCGGCGACCCGGACGCGACGCTGCCCACCGCGAAGCACACCGAGACCGTGCGCGCCGGCGCCGACGGCGTGCTGACCCGGCTCGACGCGCTGAGCGTCGGTATCGCCGCCTGGCGCCTCGGCGCCGGCCGGGCGCGTCAGGGTGATCCGGTGCAGTCCGGCGCGGGCATCGAAATGCACGCCAAACCGGGGGATGCCGTCACCGCGGGTAAACCGCTGCTCACCTTGCACACCGACACTCCCGAAGCCTTTTCCGGCGCTATGGCGGCCCTGCGCGATGCGGTCACCATCGAAGCCACTGCCGCGCCCGATCCGGCCTCGCTGATCCTCGACCGAATCGTGTCGTGAACGGTCCGCAGTAGCCCAGCGGCGGCGTGGGGCGCGTGTACAGCACGTGTGGGCGGAACCGATCGGTGTCCCGTTGTGGACCGGCCCGCATCCGGCGGGCAACGAGATGGTTGCCACGGCCGGACTCGGCTGCCGAATACGCGCGCTGCGGCTACCGTCGATACATGACTGGACCGATGCCTCTGACTCTCGCCTCGATCCGCCAAGCGCCGAAAGCGCTGCTGCACGATCACCTCGACGGTGGCCTGCGGCCCGCGACGGTGCTCGAACTCGCCGCGCACAGCGGCTACGAGGACCTACCCGCCTCCGACGAGGCCTCGCTGGCGGCCTGGTTCCGCGACGCGGCCGACAGCGGATCGCTGGAACGGTACCTGGAGACCTTCGCGCACACCGTGGCCGTGATGCAGACCCCGGAGGGTCTGCGCCGGGTTGCCCGCGAATGCGCCGAGGACCTCGCCGCCGACGGCGTCGTGTACGCGGAGGTGCGCTTCGCCCCCGAACAGCACTTGGAGCGCGGGCTGACGCTGGACGAGGTGGTCGAGCACACGCTGGCCGGATTCCGCGAAGGTGCGGCGGCGGCCGCGGAGCGCGGGCACCCGATCGTGGTCACCTGCCTGCTCACCGCGATGCGGCACGCGGCGCGCTCGCGGGAGATCGCGGAGCTGACGGTGCGTTTCCGCGATCGCGGAGTGGGCGGCTTCGACATCGCGGGCGCGGAAGCCGGTTACCCGCCGAGCAGGCACCTCGACGCGTTCGAGTACATGCGGGCCAACAGCGCGCATTTCACCATCCACGCGGGCGAGGCGTTCGGGCTGCCGTCCATTCACGAGGCGCTCGCGTTCTGCGGCTGCGACCGGCTCGGTCACGGTGTGCGGATCACCGACGACATCAGCGTGCCCGGCGCGGTCGAGGACGCGCAGCTCGGGCTGGTCGCCAACTATGTCCGGGACATGCGCATCCCGCTGGAGCTGTGTCCGTCGTCGAACGTGCAGACCGGCGCGGTGCCCTCGCTGGACAAGCACCCGTTCGACCTGCTGGCCCGTCTGCGCTTCCGCGTCACGGTCAACACCGACAACCGGCTGATGAGCGACACCAGCATGAGTGCGGAGATGCTCAAGCTGGTCGAGACGTTCGGTTACGGCTGGAGTGACCTGGAGCGCTTCACCATCAACGCCATGAAGTCGGCGTTCATCCCGTTTCCCGAGCGGCTGCGGATCATCGACGACATCATCAAGCCCGGATACGCGGTACTGATCGGCTAGGGCGGCACGAAGCGTCGAACGCGTCGAACGCGTCGTATGGGCACGAGCCGAGTCGGCTGCGAGGTTCGGCAGCCGCTCGGCAACCAGTTCGCTAGCGTGGCGACATGGCGACCTTGCGCATCTCCCGCCGGTTCAACGGACCACCGGATTCCGGCAACGGTGGCTATGTGGCCGGTCTGCTCGCCGCCCAGCGTGACGAGCGGACGGTCACCGTGATCCTGCGCAGCCGACCGCCGCTGGAGACGCCCCTCGACGTGCGGGACGAACGGCTCTACTACGGTGACACGCTGATCGCCGAGTCCGACAGCGGCGAACTCGAACGCGATGCCCCGGGTCGTGTCCCCTTCACCGAGGCGTCCGAGGCTTCGCGTAGCTACACGAGCATCGAGATGTTCGGGTCCTGCTTCGTCTGCGGCAGTGGCAGGGCGGACGGGCTGCGCATCGAACCCGGCCGGGTGGACGAGCACCGAGTGGCCGCGCCATGGGTCCCCGACGACACCGTGCCGCTGGGGCCGCCGTTGCTGTGGGCCGCGATGGACTGCCCTGGCGGCTGGTCGCTGCCCGGCATGCTCGAGCGTCCCGCTCTGCTTGGTTCGATGACCGCGACGGTGCACGACATCCCCGAGGTCGACGAGCGCTGCGTCGTGGTGGGCGAATTCCACCGCGAGCAGGGGCGCAAGTGCTGGGCCTCGACCGCGGTCTACGGCGCCGACGAACGCCTGCTCGGGCAGGCCGAGCAGGTCTGGATCCGGCTGACCTAGTTACTGCTTGTCGAGCCGGGACTCCAGGTTGCGTTCCAGTTCGCGCCAGGCCTGGGCCTCCGCGGTGAACGGCGGATTGGGCGCCAACCGGGTGGGGTCGGGGTTCAGCAGGTAGGAGACGTACCAGCCCAGCGGGGTGGACTGGGCCAGGGCTTGCTCCACCGTGTCGTCGTCGGCGTAGTCGGCGGCGTCGGTGAACAGCTCGACCGCCAAGTCGAGCTGTTCGATGTCGACGGCCTCGGGGCCTTCGGCCAAGTCCTCGGCCAAGCCGGGCAGCACGTAGACGTTCTCGTCGGTCACCTCGACCTCCAGCGAGCCGTCCACCGCCGCGGTCTGCACGTCGGCGAAGGTGCTCACGCGGGCCAAGTCGTGCTCGTGGTCGTCGGCGAGGTACCGGGCCAGCGCGCGCTCGGAGGAGAACACCGTGATCGAGCGCTTGGAGCCGAGGAAGATCGGCTCGTCGTCGAGGTAACAGCGCAGGGTGAAGACGCTGCCTTCGGAGGTGACGATCTTGACCGGGTCGATGCCGACCTCGTGCCAGAACGATTCGTCCTCGTCCTCGACGTCGTCCTCCTCGTCGTCCTCTTCCGCGTCGAGGTCGACGGGTTCGAACTCCTCCTCGTCGCTGTCGGCGGCGTCGTCGGCGTCGACCACGTTCTCCTCGGCGGCCAGCAGTTCGGCCTCGGCGACCGCGACCGCCTCGGCGTCGACCTCGGGCGTCTGCACGACGGAGTCGATGGCGTCCAAGACGTCGTCCCAGCCCTTGGCGATGGCGGCGCCGATCTGGTCCCACAGCTCTTCGCCGTCGCGGCCGACGAACGCGTTCACGCCGCCGGGCAGCGCGCCGAGCACCGGGTGGGAACCGAAGAATTTGGTGACCGTCTCGAGTTCGCACACCTCGCCGATGTTGCGCACCATGCCGAGGGTGTCCTCCAGCTCGGCGACGGTGTCGACGTCGGGCTCGCCCGCCGCCAGCTCCGGCACCGCGACCAGATCGAAGGTGAAGTTCTCCTCCGGCTCCAGTTCGACCGCCGAGAGACCCGCGACGACCTTCCAGGCCGGATGGTCCACGAGGTCGTTGTCGGCGTTGGTGCGGATGAATGCGGCCAGCTCCGCCACGGACTCGAAACCGTAGAGGGCGTCCTCGTGACCGAGGAACGCCTCCCACTCGTCGTCACCATCTCGCCAGCGCGGTGCCCACAGGGTGACGAGATCGCCGTCGGTCAGGCCGAGCTCGATCGGGACGATGTCTCCAGAAGCCATGAGCGGAAGCCTATCGACCTTCCGCGTCAGGCACTATCCGGCCCGCCCCCATTCGTGCCCGCGGGCGGCTGCCCGGCGGGGACGAACGACTCGTTCAGTGTCGCAACGACCTTGGACCGCTGCGTGCCGGCGTCCTCGGCGGCCTGCCTGCAGGCCCAGACGATCAACTGCCCGACCTCGGCCGGCGGCAGCGACGTGACCGATTCCGCCAAGGTCAGACCGACCATCGCGCCGTCACTGTTCACCTCGACGCTCACCGCGCCGTCCTCGGAGGTCCACCGTCCGCGCACCTGCTTCAACCCGTACAGCGCGGCTTCCAGCGCCTCCAGTTTCTGGGTGGCCGCCGCGACCAGGGCGTCCATTTCCGCGCTCATACCGGCCTCATCCAGGTCGTCGGTCCCGTGTCCGCGTCGTCGATCCGGTCCAGCTCGTCCACCGCCTGCTGGCGGGTGGGCAGACCGAGCCGGTCGAGGATGTCCGAGGGCATGCCCGACTCTGCGAGCAGTTCGCGCCGCCGCGCCCGCGCCGCGATGGTGGAACGCTGCGTGAGCCGCAGGATCTCGTTGGCGAGCGACTGCGCGCCGTAGCGGTATTCGCTGCGCTCGAACTTGATCTCGACCGGCATGCCCTGATCGGTCGCGCGCACCGAGATGGTGCCCGACCGGTTGCTGCTGGCCGCCACCGTGACGTTGGGGACCGGGGGTCGGGTCATGCCGTCGGCCTGTAGAAACCGTAGAAGTCCATGCCTGAGTTCTCCGTTCGAATCGAGCTGATCTGGACCGGGTCACCCGCCTCGACCAGCTGGCCGTTACCGATCACCATGGCCACGTGGCCGTCCCAGATGGCGAGGTCGCCGGGCATCAGATCACCGGCCGACACCGGTGAGGCCCCGCTGCCCTGGTCACACGCGAGCCGTGGCAGGTCGACGCCCGCCTCGCCGTAGGCGTACTTGGTGAGCCCGCTGCAATCCAATCCCGCACCCGGGCTGTTGCCGCCCCAGACATAGGGCGTGCCGACGGCGCCGATCGCCGACCGGACCGCCGTGGCGGCTTGTTCGTTGGGCGCCTCCACGACACTGCCGTCGGGCAGTGTGATCTTCACGCCCTTGCCGTCGTCGGGCGTGCCCGACGAACCGGTGTCCGGTTTGGGCGTCCCCGTCGTGCCGGGCGTGCCACTGGAACTGCGCGAGGACTGCGACTGGAGTGGCGTGGCCATCACGGTACTCAGCAACGAGCCCGCACCGCTGAGCACGCCGGACGCGGCGGACGCCGCTTGCTGTACGCCGGCGGCGGGCACACCGGCGAGCGACGGAGTGGTCGGTGGCGGGGTCAGGTCGCTCATCGACGCGGTGTGCGTCTGCAATTCGTTCTGGACCCGGCCGACGACGTTGAGGGCCTGATTGAGATGGTCGATCGCGGAGCCGACGAGCACCGTCAGGCCCTCCGGCGTCGCCAGGACCGGGCCCATGCTCGCCGCGGTGTTCACGAAGGACTGCGCGATGCCGGTGAGATCCTTCTGGCCCGTCTCGACCTCACCCGCGGCCTGGTTCACGACCGTCGCCATCTCGTTGCCACGATCGGAGATGGTGGCCGCGGAGGTCTGCACACGCAGTGCCTTGGCGGTGGCCGCGTCTGCCGCGCGACCGTCCCACGCGGAGTTCATCCCGTTGATGCTGTCGCGGCCCATCTGGTGGATCTGGTCCACCACAGAGGAGGTGCTGCGCAGCGCGTCAGTAGGACCGCCCGCGGGCAGCACGCCGCTGCCGAAGCTGGCGAGCAGGTCCAGGATCGGTTGCGCCAATGCGTTGACATCGATCACTGGCTCACTCCACCTCGGTGGCCGCGCTCCGCAGCGCGCTCGCGTGGGCGGCGTCGGTCTCGGTGAGGACGGCCGCCGCGCCGGTGGCCGCGCCACCCATGCTGGTCAGCACCGCCGACAGCTGGCCGATCGCGGCGACATGCCCGGCGTGGGCCGCGGCGTAGGCCGCCATGAAGTCACCGCCGATCAGCCCCATGATCGGGCCGAGCAACGCGGGCTCCGCCGCCGCGGCGCTCACCCCGGCCGCCGCCATCTCACCCGCCATGACGTGAGCGGTCGCGCCGTAGGCCGCAATGCCTTCGGTGTCCGCCGACATCTTTCGCATCAGAGCTTCCCCCATCTGTTGTTCCCAGGCAGAGTACGTCATCCACTTGGTTCGACGCGCGCTGTTCCGGTTCGGTTCCGCCGCTTCGGAAAAAAGTCCGGTGGCATCCGGCGGCGCACCCGCGACCGACTTTATCGTTCCCTCATGCGCACCCACACCGTGGACCATCCACTCGTCGCCGCCCTGCTCACCACGATGCGGGACGAGCGAACGGCGAATCCGGCTTTTCGTGCCGCACTGCGTGATCTGACCGGGATCCTGATCTACGAGGCACTGCGCGACGCGGAGGTCGAGCGCTTCGAGATCGTCACGCCGGTCGCGCCCACCGAAGGCATCCGACTGGCCCGGCCGCCGCTGCTGGTTCCGGTGCTGCGCGCCGGGCTCGGCATGATCGACGCGGCCGCCGAGCTGATCCCTGACGCCAGAATCGGGTTCGTCGGTATCGCCCGCGACGAGGACACCCACCTGCCGGTGCCCTACATGGAATCGTTGCCCGCCGATCTCGCCGACCTGCCGGTGTTCGTGCTCGACCCGATGCTGGCCACAGGCGGCTCGATGCGGCACACCCTGCAGCTGCTCGCGGCCCGTGGCGCCACCGACATCACCGCCGTGTGCGTCGTCGCCGCACCGGAAGGGGTTGCGACACTGGCGGACTCGGGGCTGCCGGTACGGCTGGTGACCGCCGTCGTGGACGCCGGACTGAACGAGAACGCCTATATCGTGCCCGGCCTCGGCGACGCGGGCGACAGGCAGTTCGGCCCGCGCTGAACCTCCACCGGGCCGGGGTCAGAAGGTCCGGCAGAAGTCGCGTATTGCCGAAAGGCGTTCGCGGGCAGCGGCTCGCGCGGCGGGAAGACCGGCGCGCGAGCCCACCGGCTCGACCACCTCCAGGTAGCACTTGAGCTTCGGCTCGGTGCCGGACGGACGGACCACCACGCGGGACGAAGCACCCTCGAAGATCAGCGCATCGGTCCGCATCCGCCCCCGCACCCGGAGTTGATCGGTGTACTCGACCGGCTCGCCCGCGATCTCGCGCGGTGGGTTCGCCCGCAACCGCTCGACCACGGCTGCCGCGTCGGCGGCCGAGCCGAGCCGCAGCGACACCTGGTCGCCCGCGTGCAGGCCGAATTCCACCGCGTAGTCGTCGAGTTCGTCGTCCAGGCCGCGACCTGCCGCCTTCAGCCGGGCCACCAGGTCGGCCACCAGCACGGCGGCGGAGATGCCGTCCTTGTCGCGCACCGCCGCCGGGTCCACGCAGTGGCCGAGCGCCTCCTCGTAGGCGTAGACCAAACCGTCGCCCGCGCGGGCCAGCCACTTGAATCCCGTGAGCGTTTCCGCGTAGCGGCCGCCGCGCGCGGGAGCCAGCTTCGACAGCAGCCGCGAGGACACGATGGTCGTCGCCACCAGCGCATCGTCCGGGGCGGTGCGCAGCACACAGTCGCCGAGGAGCACGCCGGTGTCGTCGCCGCGCAGCATCCGCCACGTACCGTCCGGCCGCGGGACGCCCACCGCACACCGGTCCGCGTCGGGGTCCAATGCGATCGCCACGTCGGCGCCGACCCGGGCCGCCGTCGCGAGCAGCAGGTCGGCCGCGCCGGGTTCCTCCGGGTTCGGGAACGCGACCGTAGGGAAGTCGGGGTCCGGCTCGAATTGTTCCGCTACCACATGGACGTCGGAGAAACCCGCCACGCGAAGGGCTTCGACGGCGAGATCGCCGCCGACGCCGTGCAGCGGGGTGAGTGCGATCCGGATGCCCGCCCGCTCGCCCGATCCGCCGACCCAGGCGGGTAGTTCGGCGATACGGCGTAGGTAGCGCTGGACCACGTCGTCGTCGGCGGGGGCGACCGGTATGCGGTCGATCGGCTCGGCCACCGCCTCGATGCAGCGCTCGATCTCGGCGTCGGCCGGGGCGATCAGCTGTGATCCGCCGTCGAGGTAAACCTTGTAGCCGTTGTCGGTGGCCGGGTTGTGCGAGGCGGTGATCTGCACACCCGCGACCGCGCCGAGCTCGCGCACCGCGTAGGCGACCACCGGCGTGGGCAGCGGACGCGGCAGCAGTGTCACCGGGAAGCCCGCCGCGGCGAAGATCTCCGCGGTCGCCGTGGCGAACTCGGCCGAACCGTGCCTGGCGTCACGGCCGACGACCACCGCGCCGCCGCCGAGACAGCGGTCGCGCAGCCAAGCCACGAGTCCGGCGGTCGCCCTGCTCACCGTGGTGACGTTCATGCCGTCCGGCCCATCGCACAGCGGCCCGCGCAGGCCGGCTGTGCCGAAGCGCAGCATCTACACCCGTTCCAGCACGCCGCGCAGCAATTTGCCGAGGCGCGGAGCCGCGGCGTGGCCTTCGGCGAGCACCTCGGCATGAGACAGATGCGCGCCGGTTACTCCCGCGGCCAGGTTGGTGACCAGCGAGATACCGAGCAGCCGCGCACCCAGCGCGCGGCAGGCGATCGCCTCCAGCACGGTGGACATGCCCACCAGATCCGCGCCGATCGTGCGCAGCATCCCGATCTCGGCGGGCGTCTCGTACTGCGGCCCCGTGAGGCCCGCGTATACACCCTCGGCCAAGCTCGGATCGATCTCCCTGGCCAGCGCCCGCAACTCCGGATCCCAGGCGTCGACCAAGTCGACGAAGGTCGCGCCCGCCAGCGGCGTGCGGCCGGTCAAGTTGAGATGGTCGCTGATCAGCACCGGATCACCGACCCGAAGGCCGGAGCGGATACCGCCCGCGGCGTTGGTCAGCACCACGATCTCCGCGCCCGCCGCCACGGCCGCCGACACCGGGTGCACCACATCGGCGGGCTGATACCCCTCGTAGAGATGCTGGCGGCCCATCAGCAGCAACACGGCGTTGTCGTTCACCTGAACGGAATGAATCACGCCGACATGGCCCTGTGCGGTCGGCGTCCCGAAACCGGGCAGCTCCGGCATCGGCACCGACGCCCGCGGCGCCCCGATCTCCGCTGCCGCGTCCTGCCAGCCCGACCCCAGCACCACCGCGACCCGGTGGCGTGACACTCCCGTACGTTCGGCGATCGCCTCGGCGGCCTGTTCGGCAAGCATGATCGTCACCATAGCTGTGTTTGATTTCCAGCGCCTTCGGCGCTGGGTGTTCGCGGCCCCTTTGTGGC